>CBFGJN010000013.1:0-38509 GCA_965649115.1 Caldifarciminota bacterium
ATGGGGGGCGAAGCCCCCTAAAGCCGAAAAATGGGCATTTTAAAGGCGTAGCCTTTATTTCAGGGTGGGTGGGAAAACATAGAAATGATTATATTTCCAGAATTATTGGACAAAGCAAAATTTTTTAGGAATTATCCTTTAAAATTTTAGGAATGTCTAAAAGATTTTTTTGGATATTTTTTCTATTTGGTTGTATAAATCCTTATGAGGGAATTTTGTATCACCATCCAAAAGGTTGTAAGTTAAAAGTTATCACAACAATAACTATCTTATATGATTTTGTAAAAGAAATAGGGGGAGATAGAATTTGTGTTGAAAGCTTAGTTCCTGTGGGAGGAGACCCACATACTTATGAGCCTATTCCCTCCGATATAATTAGGATTTCAAAAGCTGATGTTATCATAGCAAATGGTCATCATCTTGAAAACTGGCTTTTGAAGTTAATTTCAAACAAAAGGGAAAATGCATTGTACTTTGAAGTTGCAAAGAATATTGAACCACATAATAATGACCCTCATCTTTGGATGGATGTAATTCTTGCTATGGATTATGTAAAGAATATAAAGGACTTCTTAATATCCATTGATCCTAATGGTAAAGACACCTATAATAGTAATTATGAAAAATATATAAGAAAACTAAAAAAATTAGATGAATTTATAAAATGTGTTGTTTCAAAAATTCCAAATGAAGATAGAAAGCTTATTACAACCCACGATGCTTATAGTTATTTTTCAAGAAGATATGGTTTTGAATTTGTAGGCAGTATATGGGGAATTTCAACTGATGATGAACCTTCTGCAAAAGAAATAAAGAAACTCATTGACTTAATAAAGCAAAAAAAAGCAAAAGCAGTTTTCATTGAAACAACAGTTAATCCAAGAATTATGGAAAGTATAGCAAAAGAAACAAAAATAAGGATTGGTAAAAAACTTTATGGCGATTCGGTAGGAAAGCAAGGTTCAAATGCAGAAACCTATATAAAAATGCAAATTCATAATATAAAAGCAATATATGAAGGTCTAACTGGAAAAAACTATAATGGAGAATGCGATGATAAGCTTAAAGATAACCAACTTAACAGTATATTATGAATTAAACCCTATCTTAATAGATATAAATTTAGGATTTGAAGAAGGAAAAATATATGGTATTATTGGACCTAATGGAGCTGGAAAAAGCACTCTATTAAAATCAATTTTAGGACTTATAAAAGTAGAAAGTGGGGAAATAAAATTTTTTGATAATAAATCGTTTAAAGAGGTTAGAAATAGAGTAGCATATGTTCCACAAAAGGAAATTGTAGATTGGGACTTTCCTATAACTGTTTTTGAAGCAGTTTTAATTGGAAGATATGTTCATCTCGGTTTATTAAAAAGGCCATCAAAACGAGATAAGGAAATTACAATAGATGCCCTTAAAAAGTTAAATCTATATCATTTAAGAAAGAGACAAATTTCTGAACTTTCAGGAGGTCAACAACAAAGGGTTTTAATTGCAAGGGCAATTTGTCAAAATGCTGATATTTATTTACTTGACGAACCATTTGCTAATGTAGATGTTTTAACAGAAAAAAAATTATTTGAAATTTTTTATGAGCTTAAAAATAATAACAAAACAATTATTATAATTGACCATGATTTGGCAAGAGTTAAAAATTATGACGAATTAATTTTATTAAATAGAACAATAATAGCAAAAGGAAAGCCAAAAGAAGTTCTAACAAACGAAAATCTCTTTGAACTTTATAGTGAAAAACTTGTAGGTATTTGATTATGTTTGAACCACTTCAATATCAATTTTTTATTAAAGCATTATTTACTTCAATAATTATTGCTATTACAAGCTCTTTTATCTCGCCTTTTTTAATTAGTAAAAGATGGTCTTTATTAGGAGATGCTATTTCACATGCAGTTCTTCCCGGTATTGCTATTGCTTATATTTTAAAAATTCCTTTCTTTATTGGTGCTGTTTTTAGTGCTGTTATAACTGCTATATTCGTTGGATTCATAGAAAACAAAACGAAAATTAAAGGTGATACTGCACTTGGAATAGGGCTAAGTGGTGCTTTTGCACTTGGAGTAGCAATTATGAGTCTAATAAGGTCAAAGGATATAGACTTATATCACATTTTATTTGGGAATGTCCTTGCTATTAGAAATTCAGATATTATTTTAGTTTTATTAATCGCTGTTATTGTTATTTCTTCAATTGTCTTATTGTTTAAAGAATTTGTTCTTTGGACATTTAATCAAACACTTTTTAAAATTTATGGTTTTCCTGATGCACTATTTAGATACTTTATGATTATTTTGATTTCAATAAGTGTTGTTTCAGCAGTTGTAGCAGTTGGCATTATATTAGCAGTAGCACTTTTAATCATTCCTTCTGCTATTGGTTATTTAATTTTTAAAAAAATTTCAGATATTATTAAATTTGGAATTTTTATAAGTTGTATTTCAGTTGTACTTGGACTTTATAGTTCTTATTATCTTAATGTTGCTAGTGGTCCAGCAATTGTTGTAGTCCTTACACTATTTTTTATTTTTGTAATGATTATCTCTCCAAAGGAAGGTATAATTATTAAAATTTTAAGAAATTACAAAAGAAAAAAAATTATAGAATGGCAAGATAAATTAAAATTACTTTATGAACTTTCAGAAAATGGTTTGAAAATTTCAGATATAAAAAATGTAGAAATTTCACAATTTATTAAACTTGGAATAATTGAAATTGAAGAGGACAAAATTAAATTTACAGAAAAAGGTAAAGTTTTAGTTATGAATATAATAAGGGCTCACGAATTATGGGAGGCTTATCTTAGAAGTCATAATGTTGCTGAAAAATTGGAACATTATACAGATGAAGAAATAATAAATGTTCTTAATGAAATTATAAAAAGGGGGCAATAACCCCCTTATCTATTTATAAATTTTATATAACTCTTACCAAACTTTACAATATATAAACCTTTATAGTGAGAAAGGTCAAGAACTTTTCCTTTAAGGAAAATTACCTTATAAATTCTTCCATCAGGTCTATATATATAAATATAGTCCTCGATAGGTTTATCAAAATAAATAATGTTATTTATGATTTTATATGACACTTGCTCATAAAGAGGAACATTAAATTGTTGAAGTGTTTTAGTATAAACATTAGTTAAACTTGATGGATAAGGACCAAAATTATGAATATAGAAAACCACATAACTCGTATCAAGTTTTATCAACCAAAAACCCTTGTTTTCACGGAATCTAAATTTATATCTATCATAAGCTAAAATTGAATCAACTTGAATACCAGAAATCGTAGATGTTGTTTTTACTTTATATCTTATTTCAACTCTACTATAAACTGTATCAGCATTTTTTGATATTAAATTTCCCGGTGATGACCTATACCAAACAGTATCAGGAATTTGGTCATCATCAACACTCGCTATAGGATAAGGATTATTTAATTTTACTATACAGGTGTCTATACCTTGCCAAGTATTTTGAAGTATCTTATAAACTATTATTCCTCCATAATCAGCAGAAGAATCCTTTCTTACATACTGGAATGTAGTATCGTATCTACCATTTGGAAAGCTATCTGAAACAATTTTTTCAACTCTAAATGCTACATTTGGAGTATCACAATAAGGTGTTATTCCGGGTGCTACTGAAAATATACTATCTCTTGAAGTCCCGTTCCCATAAGCTACCCCTGTAAGCTGATAGAAGTACCAATTTCCAACAACTCCACCCAGATACTCAGGACCTATGAGCATAATTGAAGGAGTTTGAGCCTTTTGAAGATATATCTTTGTAGGTAAATTTCCCCACCCTCTTTCAAACACCAAAGAAATTAACAACTCAACCATAATAAAATTTTAAAGTATAAAAAGTTGCTGTGTCCAATAATTCAGCTATGGGGGGCTTTAAATCAATAATTTCAAAAAATTTTCACAAGTCATTACAAAGCATTATTTTTGTGCTGTGTCTAGTAATTCTGAAAGTATCTATTTTTCGTCATTCTCCTCACACTGAAAATAAACGGACAGCTTGGACAAAGCACCAACAAATTGGCTCAAAACTATATAGTGTAAAATTTAAATATGCTTAGTTTAACCTTTTTAATTTCCAATTGTGGGAATGAGGTGGGAATACCACCTCAAAAGACACTAATAAAATTATCAGGAGCAAGTGTAATTCAACTACAATATCCTCTTGGGAATGAAAATGTCCTTAATGATGGTTTTGAAATATCAAATTCTAATACTTACTGCATAAATGCTTATTATGATGAAATAACTACGGATTTCTATTCCTATAAGACCACTTATCAAACACAAGACAATAAAATACAACTAAATTTTGATATTTTATATTATAAGCCTTATGGTATTCTAAATGTAAAATTGGTAATAAAAAATCTGACGAATGAAAACTTAAATATCACTTTCAAGAAGTTTTATGAGGGACTAAGCACACCTCTTATTGACGAAAATAATCAGATATGCTATATTCCAAATAATAACTATCTTACTGCTATTATTCCGGTTTATCCTAATGCTCAAATAAGCTCATCTTCCAAAACATGTCTCTTAACCTACAATTTAAATTTAGGACCATATCTAATATCTGAAATTTATTACGGTTATATTGTGGGAAATGACTTTAATGAACTTCTAAACTCAAAAGCAATATGTACTGGATGTAGAAGTGTTTTAGCTTCTTATGAGAAAAAGCAAGTTTTTTATGAAATAAAAGGAGGAACAATAGTTTTGAGAGGTGAAGGAATTTTTAGAATTTACAAGGTAGATGGCAGTATCGTTTATATTGGAAAGGCAAAATCCTTAAAGCTGAAAAGTGGAGTATATTTTATAAACTACAATAATTTTACAAAAAAGGAGGTTATAAGATGAGATGGGAACTGTTTAGAGCAGATTGCAAGTTATGTGATAAAATGGAAAATCTTTTGAAATCTGAGTTTCCTCTTGTCAGTTTGGAAATCCATAGAGCTAATGAATGTAAAGATGGTAGTTGTTGTAAAATAGCTGAAAAATATAGTGTAAAATGCGTTCCTACACTTGTTATAGATGGAAAAGTTATGTGTGAAGGATTGCCTGATGAAAATAAATTAAATGAAATAAGGAGGATTTACTATGAGAACTACAATCCTAGCTGTTGTTAGTGGAATTTTGGGAAGTATCTGTTGTATAGCTCCTCTTTCACTTTCAGTTTTTAGTGCCTATATAGTAAAATTAGAATTTTTGAGAACTTTATTTTTACTATTAGCTTTTGGATTTTTAGGTTATGGGTATTTTAAATTCTTTATGAAATCCAAATCTTGTTGTGAAAAAGATAAATTAAAATTAATGTTTAATAGAATTTTTCTTATTTTAGGAACAATTTTTGTTGTTTATATTACCTTAATTGATTATAGACCTTTAAATGCACAAACGAAGTCTATAAAAATTGAACAAAATAATGGTTATCCTATAAGTGTTGGAGGTATATCTTGTGCAGATTGTATTGAGCATATAAAGAATGCCTTAATGAATCTTGAAGAAGTTAAAGATGTCCATTATGATACTAAAAATAATGTTTTTTATGTTGTTATAAAGGAGGGGTTTAAATTTGATGAGAAAAGAATAAAATCTGCTATTGAGAACATAGGTTATAAGTATAAAGGCTTGGTGAAATGATACTTGAGCCCTGTTGCTCTCCAAATGAAAAATGTTGTATAAAGTATGGAAAAACGAAAAAATTTTTTGGAAAGCAAACATATAAGTATCCAAATGAATTAAAAGAAAAAGTTATTGAACTTTATTTAAATGGTTATAAGATGAGAGAAATTTCAGGAATTTTAAAAATTCCTTTTTCAACGATAAGGAGGTGGATACATGAAAAGTTATGATTTAATTATAATTGGAGGGGGAGCTGGTGGATTTGCAAGTGCTATAAAAGCAAATTCTATCGGAGCAAAAACACTTTTAATAAACGATGGACTTGAAATAGGGGGCACATGTGTTAATGTTGGTTGTGTTCCCTCAAAAACATTAATTTACATTTCAAATATCATTAAAAAAGCAAAAACATTTAATTTTCAAATAAATTATGATTTTGAGGAAGTTATGAATTATCAACAAGATGTTGTTGAGAATTTAAGAAATAAAAAATATATTAATGTTATTAGGCTTTTGGAAAATGTTGATTATATTAAGGGATTTGCAAAATTTTTAAATGGAAATGAAGTTGAAGTTAATGGAGAAATTTTCTACGGTAAAAAATTCATTATTTCAACAGGCTCAAAAGTTTCTTTTCCAAATATAGAAGGAATTAAAGATATTGACTACTTAGACCATATAAATGTTTTGAAAATTAGAGAAATTCCAAAAACAATAGCAATAATCGGTGGTGGTTATATTGGTTTAGAATACGGACAATTTTTTAATAAAATGGGCTCAAAAGTTTATATTCTTGAAGCTATGAATAAAATTTTACCCTTTGCTGAACAATCAATTGTAAAAAAACTAATTGAATTTTTAAAGAATGATGGAATTGAAATTTTAACAAATGTTAAAGTTTTAAAAGTTGAAAAGAAAAATAAAAAAGTTTTAACATTTATTTTAAATAATAACGAAAATTCAATTGAAGTTGATGAAATAATGATAGCTACAGGAAAAATTCCTAATACAAGAAATTTAAATTTAGAGAAAATAGGTGTTAAACTAAATGAAAAGATGGCTATTGTTGTAGATGATTATTTTAGAACAAGTAAAGAACATATATTTGCTGTTGGAGATGTTATTAATAAACCATTAAGACTTGAAACAACTGCTGGTTATGAGGGGACAATAGCTACTGAAAATGCCTTATTAAACTCATTTAAAACACTTGATTATAAATTAGTTCCTTGGACAATTTTTACAAATCCGGAATTTTCCTCAATTGGATTAACTGAAAAAGAAGCAATTGAAAAATATGGTAAATGCTATTGTAGAATGATTGATTTTGAAAATCTGGCAAAATCATACATTACAAAAAGTTATGGTGTTATTAAAATCGTTGCTAATGATAATTATGAAATTCTTGGAATTCATATTCTTTCAGAAAATGCAAGTGAAGTTATAAATCAAGGGATTTTTATTTTAAAAAATAAAATGAAAGTTCAAGATATAATTGAAACCTTACCAGTTTTTCCGAGTTTTTCTGAAAGTATAAAACTATGTGCTTTATCATTCTTCATGGACATTAAAAAATTGCCTTGTTGTGTATAATCAATAATTCTATTAGGGGGATTCTTATCCTTTAAAATTTTATTTATGAAAGATGGAAGAAATGAAGTGGCATTAAAGAGATTAAATTTAGCAAAGAGGTATTTTGAAAATGCTAAGGAAGAATT
This sequence comes from Caldifarciminota bacterium, assembly GCA_965649115.1. Lineage (GTDB taxonomy): Bacteria > Hydrothermota > Hydrothermia > LBFQ01 > DSFT01 > DSFT01. The sequence continues at coordinate 7,396 of CBFGJN010000013.1, forward strand.
AAAAAAATCAACAATAGATAGAAAAAATGGAATATATGAAGATGTTAAATATGTATCATCTGCTTGTAGCAAGGCATACTTATCAGCACTTGAAGCCCTAAAATCAATTTTTTTACTAAAAATTTTTAAGGATGAAGAGGAATTGAAAAAAGCATTAAAAAGTAATGAGGGTTATAGTAATTATATTTCAAAACTTAACATAGGTAAAGATAGAGATAATTTAATGAAACTTTATAACGAAATTTATAAAATTCTTCATCTTGGTGGTTATTACAGAGAATTACAAAGTAAGAAAGCAATAGATGATGGTTTTGAGAAAGTAGAAAAAATTATTAAAATTGTTGAAAACTATGTTAAGTGATTAATTGGTTAATTTATTAGGGGATTTATGGGAGCGAAGTTTAAGCCGAAGGCTTATTTCGTAGGGTGGGTGGGAAATTATAGTAAAGTATATATTTTCAGAATTACTAGACACGGCAAAACAGACCAATAATTATCCCTTAAAATTTTCAAATGAGAAAGTTAGATAAACCTACCAGAAAGGTTCCAACTATAAGACCTGGATTTAATTATATAACAATTCCACAAATGGTTGAAATAGCGTGTAATAATTTTTCAGATTATATAGCCTATAGCATAGTAAAAGATAATAAAATTTATAGCTTAACATTTGGACAGGTTTATGAATTGGTAAAAAAATTAGCAAGGTTTTTGAAGGAAATTGGATATGGAAAAGGAGATCATATTGCAATTCTATCTGAAAATAGACCAGAATGGCCTATCTCTTATTTTGCTATAAGTTGGATTGGAGGAGTTGTAATTCCACTAGATGCAAGACTTGATATAGAAGCAATTAAATTTATTCTTTCATTCTCCGATACAAGTGGAATTATCGTTTCAAAAAACTTCTATTCTGATATAAAAGATATTAAAGATGAACTTCCTAAATTAAGAAATATCATTTTGATGGAAGAATTTGATGATATTTCTAAAAAGTTTTCAAGTGGTGTTAATTATGAAAACATCAATTTAGATGATTTACTTGAAATTTTATTTACATCAGGAACAACAGGAGACCCCAAAGGTGTTATGCTAACCCACAAGAACATTATATCAAATGTTTGTGATATTTATCAGATTATAAATTTTACACCAGAAGACAGATTATTTTCAATCCTGCCAATTCATCATTCTTATGAATGTACAGTAGGAACAATTACACCATTTTATAATGGAACAAGTGTATTTTATGCAAGAAGTTTAAAACCATCCGAAATGTTAGAAGATCTAAAAATCGCTAAACCAACATACTGGCTAAATGTTCCACTTATATTAGAAAAATTACTAATTAGAATAAATAAACAAATTTCTGAACAAAAAGGTGTAAAGAAAATAGTTGTAAATCTACTACCCAAGAAAATTCTTGGTAATCAAATTAAGAAACAATTAGGCCTTGAAAAAATAAAATATATTGTATCAGGAGGAGCAGCACTTCCAAGATGGGTAAGTGAAGGTTTAAGTGCTTATGGGCTTCCTATTATTCAAGGGTATGGTCTTTCCGAAGCATCACCGCTTGTTAGTGTTAATCCTCCTTCAAGACCAAAAAATGAAAGTGTAGGTATGGTTATTCCATCAGTTGATGTTAGAATTGTAGATGTTGATAGTGAAGGAAATGGAGAAATCTGGGTGAAAGGTCCAAATGTTATGAAGGGATATTATAAAAATGAAAGTGCTACAAAAGAAGTTTTAACGGTTGATGGATGGCTAATAACAGGTGATATTGGATATTTTGATGAAGAAGGTTATTTATACATAACAGGAAGAAAAAAATTTGTAATTGTAACGAAAGGTGGGAAAAATGTATTTCCAGAAGAGATTGAAGAAAAGTTAACGAAAAGCATATACATAGAAGAAGCACTTGTTTTTAGCCCTGATGATGAAAACATCCAAGCAATAATCTATCCAAACCTTGAAGAAGTTAGAATGAAACTTGAAAAAATTGGACAAGAGTTTAATGATAATAATGTTTGGAATTTAATAAAGCAAGAAGTTGAAAAAGTTAATGAAACTCTTGAAGCATATAAGAAAATCAGACACTTTGCGATAAGATATGAGGAATTTCCAAAAACTACAACAAGAAAAATAAAAAGGCACTTATTTAGAGCTTTAAGGTTAAGTCCAGATATTAAAGTTTTGAAAGACTAATAAAAAAGGCTTATTTTTAGGTTAAGAGTATAGTAAAATAAGGACTTCCAAAATTATTATGAAAAGCATCTTTATTTTGCATTACTGTTTATTTATTGGGGGAATTGAGGGGAGCGAAGCCCCCCGAGGCATAAATATGGGCATTTATAAAGAAAGCAAAGCTTTATTCTCAGGGTGGGTGAGGAAATAAGAAATAATCTATATTTCAGAATTATTGGACACAGCACAAAAACTTTAAATTAAACCTTTAAAATTTTTAAATGATTAATAAACCTCAATGGTTAAAAATAAAACTTGAATATAATGAAAAATTTTATGATATTAAAAGAACTCTAAGAGAAAAAAAGTTATACACAGTTTGTGAAGAAGCCAAATGTCCTAATATAAATGAATGTTGGTCCCATGGAACTGCTACAATTATGATTCTTGGAGATACATGTACAAGGGGTTGTAAGTTCTGTGCAGTAAAAACAGGCAATCCAAAAGGTTGGGTAGACCCCTTAGAACCCTTACATGTTGTTGAAACAATTAAACATTTAAAATTAAAATATGTAGTTTTAACAATGGTTGATAGAGACGATCTATTAGATGGAGGAGCTTTTCATGTTTATAGAACAGTTTTAGAAATTAGAAAAAACTTTCCCGATATAAAAATTGAAACATTAGTAGGAGATTTTCAAGGTAATGAAAATTCAATTAGCCTAATAGCAAATTCCCCAATTGATGTATTTGCACACAACATTGAAACAGTTGAAAGATTAACACCAATTGTTAGAGATCCAAGAGCAAGTTATAAGCAATCATTATTTGTTTTGGAATATGCTAAGAAAGTTAATCCTAAAATTTTAACGAAAAGTTCAATAATGGTTGGACTTGGAGAAACGGAAGAAGAAGTTATCCAAACTATGAAAAATTTAAGAAGTGTTGGAGTTGATATACTTACAATCGGTCAATATCTACAACCTACAAAGAGACATTTAAATGTAGTTGAATATGTTCCACCTTATAAATTTAAATGGTATAGAGAAATAGGACTTCAAATAGGATTTAAGGAAGTTTTTTCAGGACCTCTTGTTAGAAGTTCATATAGAGCTGAAAAGGTATTTTATGGTGAAGTTTGAAGCCCAGTCAAGACTACCAACAATTTATGGTGAATTTATAATTAGAGCTTATAGCGAAGATAATAAAGAACATTTAGCACTCATAATGGGAGAATTGAAAAATGGTATTATTGTTAGAATTCATTCTCAGTGTATAACAGGTGAAGTATTTGGTTCATTAAGGTGTGATTGCGGATTTCAATTAAATTATGCTTTAAAAAGAATTTCAGAAGAAAAAAGCGGAATTTTGATTTATTTAAGTCAAGAAGGGAGAGGAATAGGACTTATAAATAAAATAAAAGCATATTCTTTACAAGATTTAGGCTATGATACTGTTTCAGCAAATCATCAACTTGGATTTGAAAGTGATTTAAGAAACTATAAACCTGCATTTGAAATTCTAAAAGATTTAGGAATAAATGAAATAAGACTTATGACAAATAATCCAAATAAAATAAAAGAACTTGAACTTTATGGGATAAAAATTATTGAAAGAATCCCAATTTTTACAAAAGCTAATGAATATAATAGAAATTACATTTTAACGAAAATTAAAAAACTTGGTCATCTTATTGATGAGCATCAAATTTAATATGTCAAATTAAAATTTTTAAAATTTTATAAGTTATTGAAAATCAATAATTTATTTAATTTAGCAAAATAAAATATCTTCAAAATGTCAAATTAATTTAATTTTATAAAGTTCCAATAAAAACGAGAATTTTATTAATTTATCAAATTAAAAATAGAAAATTTTAAATCGTCTCTTTGAGCTTAATTTTTCTATGCTTTAAAATTTGAAAATGATTTTTCAAAACGAATTACTTAAAAATCACACAACATTCAAAATTGGTGGATATGTAAAGTTTTTTTCAAGACCAAAAAATCTAGAAGATTTAATTTATATTGTCAAATTATCCAAAGATAAAAATTTAAGAATAATTCCAATATCAAATGGTTCTGATATTATTTTTCCAGATTATGAATTAGATGCTATTGTTATAAAATTAGATGAAATGAAAGGAATAAATGTAAATGATGATATTGTAGAGATTTTTTCAGGTGAAGGATTACCAAAAGTAGCGATATATTTAGAAAATTATGGTTTAAGTGGTTTTGAATATCTTTATGGAATTCCAGGAAAAATTGGGGGTGCAGTTTGTAAGAATGCTGGTGCTTATGGTGTTGAAATAAAAAATTTATTATTAAAGGCATTTGTTGTTAATTGGGATGGGGAACTTATTGAATTAAATTCAAGTGAATTAAATTTAAGATATAGAGAATCTGATTTATTGAAATATGGTATTCTATATAAAGCCATCTTCAAACTTAAAAAAGATAGACCTGAAAATATAAGAGAAAGAAGAGAGGAATTTTCTGAGATAAGAAAAAAAACACAACCTTATGGAATTCCAACTGCTGGTTGTATGTTTAAAAATCCAAATGGAAATAGTGCTGGAAAGCTTATAGAAAGCGTAGGGCTTAAAGGTTTTAGAATTGGTGATATAAAAATATCTGAAAAACATGCTAATTTCTTTATAAATTTAGGAGATGGAAGAGCGGAAGATGTTTTGAAACTTATGGAGATTGCTAAAAAAAGAGTATATGAAGAATATGGAATTATTCTTGAAGAGGAGGTTGTAATTATAAAATGAAGGAGTACGTAATAGCAATTGATTTAGGCTCAGGTTATATCAAGGCAGGACTTGGTTATAATTCAGAAGAGGGTCCTGAAATTATTGCAATATGCGAAGTTCCATCTATAGGTATAAGGAATGGACTAATCATAAATACTCAAAAAGCAAGTGAATCAATTAAAAAATCAATTTACAATTTAAAGAATATGACTAATTTTGAAAAATTTGAATATCTACCTGTTGTAGTTGGAATAAATGGAAAAAATATATTTTCTGCTAAAAGTTCAAATGGTATGATTTCAATAAGAAATAATAAACCAATAGATGAAAACGATATTAAGAAAGTTATTGAACAAGCAAAAATTGCAGCAGTTATTCCAAGTGAGCATGAAGTAATTTATATACATCCTAACAATTTCATTGTAGATAGTCATAGAAATATAAAAAATCCAATAGGAATGTTTGGTAGGAGGCTTGAGGTTGAAACTTATGTAGTTAGTGTTGAATCATTAATGATAAAAAACATAAAGACTGTTCTAAATAACGCAGGTATCGCTGATGCTCAAATTTATTTAAATCCAATTGCTCAAAAATATGGAATTTTAGATGAAGAAGAAACAAATGAAAGTATAATTATAATTGATATTGGAAAGAACCTCTCTACAATATCTCTTTGGAATGGGGATTCCTTAGTTTATTTAGGAACTTATGAACAAGGATTAAACATAACTATTGAAGAAATAGCAAAAGATATTTCAATACCGAAAAATTTAAGTGAAAAAATTTTAAAAACTGTTGGAGTGCCAAATCTATATCAGTTTGACTATGAAGATAATGAAATTGAAATTTATGATGAGAAAAGAAATGAAACAGTTAAAGTTAGCACTAGAAGAATAGCCAGCATTATAGCTGAAATTTTATCATCTATATTTACAAGAATTTATTCAGATATTGAAAAGGCAGGCTTTTTCAAGAATTCACCAGTTCCAATAATATACTTATCAGGTGGTGTCGCTCAAATTGAAGGAATTTCTCAAATTGTAGAAAATATATTCAATTTACCTGCATATATTGCCAAACCTTCAATAAAAGTAAATGATACGAAGTACTTAAATCCAAGATACATAACGATTGCAGGATTAATAAAGCTTTATTTTGAGAAACCCAAGGATAAAATTACAAAAAGTGAAACAAAAGAAAATGTTTTATTAAAGCTTTTTAATAAATTAAAGGAAATTATAGAATAAGAAGGAGGTAGATGTATGATAAGGGAAGATTTTCCAGAAGTATATTATCCGCATTCGGGAGAAGATGTAAAAATAGCAGTTATTGGTGTTGGTGGAGGAGGAACAAATGCTCTAAACTACATGATAAAGAAAGGGATAGAAGGCGTAATAACAATTGCTGCTAATACAGATATTCAACACCTCGGAGATTCACCTGCTGAGTACAAATTACAACTTGGCAAAAGTTTAGCAAAAGGAAGAGGGGCTGGTGCTGATCCGGAAAAAGGAAAAAAAGCAGCAGAAGAAAGCATAGAAGAAATTAAAGAAATAATAAGAGATGTTGATGTTGTAATAATAGCAGCGGGAATGGGTGGTGGCACGGGAACAGGAGCCTCACCTGTTATAGCAAAAATTTCAAAAGAAATGGAAAAATTAACAATTGCAGTAGTAACAAAACCATTTACAAGTGAAGGACCAAGCAGAATGAAAAAAGCATTAAAAGGTATATCAGAACTTTCCCAAAATGTTGATTCAATAATTGTAATATCTAATGATGAAGTTATAAAGAGAAAAGAATTAAAATTTATTCAAGCATTATCTCTTGCAGATGAAGTTTTATACAAAACTGTTAAATCAATTGTAGATATTATCACAAAACCAAGCTATATAAATGTTGATTTAGAAGATGTGAAAACAATTTTAAGAAATAGTGGTTATGCTATTGTTTCAGAAGGTATTGGTAGAGGTGAAAGAAGGGCAGAAGAAGCACTTAAAAAGGCACTTGAAAATCCTTTAATTGATAATGTAAAAAGCATACAAGGTGCAAAAGGTATATTATTAAACATTCATTCAAGTCCAGAAAATAGTGAGCATTCAATAAAAACAGAAGAAGTTAATTATATTTTAACGGGAATTTACAACGCTGCTTCAAGGGGAAGAACTGATGTTGAAATTATTTTTGGATTTACATTTGATGATAGTTTAAATGATGAAATTAGAATTATTTTAATAGCAGCAGGAATGGATACAGTTAAAGTTTCTCATCAACAACAAAATCCTAACATTATAATTCCAAGATATAGAACTAATTCCTTTATTATTTCTGATGAAATAGAGGAGGCATGATTATTGAAGAAGGCAAAGGTAAATTTATAAAGCCTGAAAAAAAAGGATTATTTTATAATCCAAGAGGAAAATTATCAAGAGAACTTGGAATAGCTATTTTAAGAGCTGAAAAAGAAATAAAAAATGATATTAGTGTTTTTGAATGTATGGCAGGTATTGGTTTTAGAACAATAAGGTACTATTTAGAAGCAAATATAAAAAACATTTGGGCAAACGAAGCTAACGAAGAAGCAATAAAAATTTTAGAAGAAAATTTAAAATTAAATAGTATTAATGATGTTAAAATTACTAACTTTGAAGCAAAAAAAATTCTATTGGAAAATGCACTAAATGGAAATAGATTTGATTTTATAGATTTAGATAGTTTTGGTTCTCCTTCTGAATTTATTTTTAGTGTTATAATGGCTCTTAAATTGGAAGGTGTTATTTATTTTACTTCAACAGATGGATTTACACTATGTGGTTTGAAACAAAAAGCAAGTATTAGAAATTACGGTGTTCATTCAATAAATAGTAAATTTTGTCATGAACTTGGTGCAAGAATTTTAATAAGCACATTTATGAAGATAGCAGGAAATTTAAATATGCATTTTGAACCTTTAATTAGTTTGTTTGATGGATATTCTTGGAGAATTGCATTGAGACTTAAAAGGGGTGTTGAGAATGCAAATTTTGATAAATTTGGATATGTTTTATATGAGCCAACAACAAAAGCTTTTAAAATTTTTAAAGATAATCATATTGAAGGTAAGGGATTAGTATCGGGACCTGTTTATCTTGGTGAAATTCATCAAAAACATTATATTGATAAATTAATTGAGGTTTCAAAAGAATTTGATGATTTAAGAAAAATTCTTGAAAAAATTAAAAATGAAGAAAATGTCCCGTTTTTTTATGATTATCAAGAAATTTGTGATGTTATCTCTGTGAGCCCACCCCCAAGAAAAAAAATAATAAAAAAATTAAAAAACCTTGGCTACTTAGTAAGTGAAACTCATTTTAGCCCTTATGGAATAAAAACAAATGCGAATTATGAAGAATTTGTCAAAGTTTTAAAGATGTTAGTTGAAAAAAATTAAGAAACTATTGATTTTATAGAGAGACTTATGGGGGGCGAAGTTCAAGCCAAAGGCTTATTTTTGGATGGTTGTGAAAATATATATTCTAAAAAAATTATTAAAATTGTTGAAAACTATGTTAAGTAATAACAATAAAAAACTTATTAAAGGACATTAAATCACCAATAAAAACAATTTTATCTTTATTTTCAATCAAAACAATTTCTCCAAAATTATAGACCTTATATAACTTTTCAAAATTTCTAAAATCATATGGGAAATTAAAGTCAAGAATAAGATTAGGATTAAAATCACTTATAGCGGTTTTTAATTCTTCCTCCCAATTTAGAAATTTTGGATTTATAATAATTACATTAAAACCAAGTCTGCGAGCATACTCATTAAATTTAGATTTTTTATCTATTGAAAATGCGAATGTTCTTTCAAATGTTAAGTTTTTAAGCATCTTAAAAACAATATCATCATCACCATAACCTATTATTGCAATTTTCATAGTTTTGAAAATTATAAAGTTGAATACACTATCTTTCTTCGGCATAGGGGGGCAGAGCCCCCTCTAAGTTTTTTATAAGTTATTGATATTCAAGAACTTAACACTACTTACTAGACAAAGCATTCCTATATTAACGTCCCCTTCAATAACCCCCTAATCTGAAATCAAAATTTAAACAAGAAAAAATCATAACCTTTTGTTTAAAAAATTGAAAAATTTTGAATACAGATGGCAAAAAATTTTTTATGATATTAGAATAGTAGATTTTATTATACTTCCAGAGACTTGAAAATTCACTCCTTTTTAGAATAAAATTTTCGCTATGACAAAAATAACCTTTTATAAAAGGGGGGAAAGAGTATGATGTGGTTAATTATAAGTCAGATGGGATTTTATAGCCCATCAAGTCAAGAATGGAACCAATTTGGCCATGACTATAAAAAGACAAGAAGAGCACCACTCAAATGTACAGCACCTGCCAGTGTAAATAGAATTTGGACAAGTGAAGATAGTCCTGGAAATTTCTTTTCTAGTGGTAGTGCCGTATGGAATATTGTATATGATGGTAATCTAAATGGAGATAACGAAGTTATGGGAGGGGGAACAGAAACTGGCTTCTTTTCAGATAATCTACTTTTAAGGCTACATCCATATTCAAATAGTTCAAATATCTTTGAGATAAGTGGTTTTGCTGACGATGGAAATTATATAGGACTTTATACTGCTGGGAAGGTTGGAAGTGAAAGAAGGGTTCTATTTACTTATGATTATGATAATTCTGGTTGGTTTAATGATGATTATGGTGATAAAGTTAGGGTTATAAATGGATGGACAGGTGCAACAATCTGGGATTGGGAAGCTTGTCATAATGATTATTGTTTAAGAGGTCATCCTACTATTATAGATGTTAATGAAGATGGCTGTCCAGAGGTAATGTTTGGTTATTATAATAATATCCTATCTAAAAATCTCTGTGATTTTTCAAATGTTTTTAATACAAATGTAGGAGGATTATGTGCATCAACAATAGCTGTTGGTAAGTTCAATAGTCAGTGGGGTGCAGTTGTTTTATCTTGTGATGGTAGAATTAGAATTTTAAATCCTTCTTCTAATGGTTCAATTATTTCAACATCACCTTATTATGGTTCTTTCAAAAGTGGTCCTCTTGTTTCTGACTTAGATAATGATAATAATGATGAAATTGTCTTTTCTACTTCAAGTGGAACTGTTGATGGACCTTATTTTACATGCGATGATAATTTGTGTTCTCCATATTCGTGCTGTGAGGTTTGCTATTATAATAAAACTTTTTCAATTAAGGCTGTAAAGCCTCTTAGCTGGACAAACTTATGGTCAAAAGATCAAACTATTAGTGGTACTTATCCTGCACAAGACGATGGATGGGGGAACTACTATTGCCCTGATATTGGTGGTGGTGTTAGTGAATTTGCTATCGGTAGGATACTACCTAATAATCAACTTGGAATTGCTTATCTTCAAAACGGTCAATTAACAGTTATTAGAGCAGATAATGGTAATACAGTGGCTTCTGGAATTGGAGGTTATGCTTTAAATCCAAGTGTTGCTGATTTGAACGGTGATGGTATAGAAGGTGTTATTGTTTCAGACGCTTGTGGAAATCCAAAAGAGCATTCTTATGTAAATGGCTGGACAAGCCCTGTATGGTCTGCTGCTGGATGTGCAGATGAACCACCAATAACATCTGACTTAATTGTAGCAAAGGCATGGATGAATTATAACTTAAATCCACCACAAGGACAACTTATAATAGTTGAAGGTGATGCGTCTTGCTTTACAAATACTTGGTTATGTCAATCTGCTGAACAATTAACACCAACAGAAACATGGGAAAGCTTAAATAAACCAAAAATTTATTATGCTAATGGATACCTAAATATTGAAAACTACAAAGGAGATATTGAAATTTACAAAATAGACGGTTCAAGAATAATGAAAAACTATGTTGATAACTCAGCCAAAATTAAAATTTCCACAAAGGGCATTTATATTATAAAGGCTAATAATGAAACTCATAAAATTATTGTAAATTAGGAGGTGTGCTATGATTTTGTTAGTTTTGAATTTAACGATTGATGATGTGATAAACAGGTACAATAATTTACAATTTGTAAAAGCAAATGTAATTTTCTATTATAAGCTTGGTATAGTGGGAAATTCCGAATATGAAAGAGCTTATTATAGTAGTTTAAATAAGGATATATGGAAAGGTGAAATGATTTATCAAGATAACGCTTTTAATTATAAATTTATAACAAAAAAAGGCAAAGAAATTGAATTATATTTATCTGGCAATAATGAAAATGATTACACATTTGAATTTAAGTATCAAGGCAAGGTACAAGCAGTAAATGCGCTTGATTGGGCGTACTTTATGGTTTATAAAATGCCAAGAATTCTAAAAGAGCATAATTATGAAGTTTCTCAAAATGGAAACTGGTTTATATTTAAAAAAGGTATAAGAGAGTTAAGAATGCTAATAGATAACAATTATAGAATTTTGAAAGTTGAGTATTATAAAAGGGGAGCTATAAAGGGAATTTTAGAGTTTTCAGATATTCAAATTGAATAAGGGGCTTTTGCCCCTTTCATATTTTAAATCTCCAACCTATATATAATTCTCTTACTTTTGGATTTTCTATTAATTCTTTTGATGTTCCTTCAATAAGAATTTCACCTTCATATATAATGTAAGCTCTATCAGTTATTTCAAGCGTTTCTCTAACATTATGATCAGTTATTAGTATTCCTATACCTATCTTTTTCAATTGAATAATAATGTCTTGAATTTCTTCCCTTGTTTTTGGATCTATTCCTGTAAATGGTTCATCTAATAAAAGAAATTTAGGGTCTAATGCTAATGCTCTTGCAATTTCAACCCTTCTTCTTTCTCCACCTGATAATTGATAACCTTTACTATCTTTTAATCTCAAAACATTTAACATCTCTAATAATTTCTTAGTTTTTTCAATTCTTTCAATTTTTTTCATTCTTCTCATTTCAAGAACACTATAAACATTATCCCAAACACTCAAATTTCTAAAAATTGATGTTTCCTGAGGTAAATAACCAATTCCAAGCCTTGCCCTTTTGTACATAGGAAGTTTTGTAATTTCTTTATCGTTGAAAAAAACCTTACCTTTATTTGGTCTAATAGCACCCATTATCATATAGAATGTAGTAGTTTTACCTGCTCCATTAGGACCAAGCAGTGCTACTACTTCACCCGTCTTAACATTGATATTTATACCTTTAACAACAGTCCTTCTTCCATATTTTTTTACTAAATTTTCAGCCCTTAAAACATTCATAATTTAAAGATAACCTTAACCCATCTAATTAAAGCAATCAAGAAAACAATAAAAACGATAGATATATATATTGAAAGCACAAAAACATTTAAATAATCATTAAATATGACCCTTTTTGCAATATCAATTGATGGAATAGTTTGGGGTAATGAGTTATTTATTATAGCATCTTTTAAATAATTTGCATGTGCTAAAAATCCAATTTGAGGATTAGGATGGAATATCTTTTGAAGACCACCATAAGAGGTATTAAAAACTACAAAGAGCATTGGAATTGCTGTTATAAAAGCATATCTTATTTTACCATTATTTATAAGATAAGTTGTTGCAGTTATTAATGCTAAACTTGCTAATAGCTGATTTGCTATACCAAATATAGGCCAAAATGTTTTAATCCCACCATATGGATCTACAACACCTGCGTATAAGAAATAACCCCAAAGTGAAACTGTTATTATTGTAGCAATAATTGAAGAAAATATAGAACTATAATTTGATAAAGATTTTATTATTTTACCAAATAAATCGTGAAAAATATATCTACCAATTCTCGTTCCTGCATCAATTGTAGTTAAAATAAATAATGCTTCAAAAAGGATAATGAAATGATAAAAGAATGCAATAAGATGCTTTCCAAAAACATCTGAAAAAATTAATGCCATACCTATTGCTAAACTTGGTGCTCCACCTGTCCTTGATAAAATTGTTTTCTCTTCAATTGCTTTTGATAAACTTTCAATATCATCAGGAGTTATTTTAAATCCCCAAGAATTGATTTTATTTACAGCACTTTCAATTGTTTTACCTATCTCAGATTGAGGTGAATTTATAGCAAAGTAAATGCCAGGTTCCATTGTAATAGCAGCAATCAAAGCCATAACTGCTACAAACGATTCCATTAACATTCCACTATAACCTACAAATCTTGTATCATTTTCTTTATCAATAAGCTTAGGAGTTGTTCCTGATGAAACAAGTGAATGAAATCCTGATATTGCTCCACAAGCAATTGTTATAAATAAAAACGGAACCAAATCACCTTTCCAAACGGGACCATTACCGTTTATAAATTGAGTAATTGCAGGCATTTTTATATTAGGCAAAGACAAAAATATACCAATTGCCAAAATAATAACTGTTCCAATTTTTAAAAATGTGCTTAAATAATCTCTTGGTGCTAATAATAACCAAATTGGTAAAATGGAAGCAATAGCACCATATAAAATTAAACCAATAGCTAGTTGAGTTTCTGAAAATGTAAAGAACTTAGACAAATTAGGGTCAAGTGCAATATATCTTCCAATTATTAAGCTAATTATTAGCATTATTATGCCAAATAAACTTGGTCCTATTACAGAACCTGGTTTAATTTTCCACATCCAAATACCCATTATCATAGCTATTGGAATTGTCATTATAATTGTAAATGTTCCCCATGGACTTTCAAACAATGCTTTAACTACAACAAGAGCAAGAACCGCCATTAGAATCATTAAAATTGAATATATTCCAATTAAAGATAAAATTCCTGCAAATTTTCCAAGTTCATCTGAAATAATTTCTCCTAAGGATTTGGCATTTTTCCTTGTTGAAATTATTAAAATTACCATATCTTGAACAGCACCTGCTAATATAACACCGAAAACAATCCAAAGTGTAGAAGGTAAATAACCCATTTGAGCAGCAAGAACAGGTCCAACAAGTGGTCCAGCACCACTAATTGCAGCAAAATGATGACCCAAAACTACCCATTTATTTGTTGGAACAAAATCATAACCATTATTAAATTTGTGAGCAGGTGTTATATTATCATCATTTAATTTAAAAACATTATTTGCAATAAATTTACTATAATAGCGATAACCAATATAATAACTTGAAATTGCAAGAACTAAAATCCAAGCAGCAGATATATTCTCTCCTCTATGAACAGCAAGAACAAATAAAGAAGAAAAAATTAAAATTGATAAAATAATTGGAATTATTAACTTTTTCATCTTATTTTCAATATCGGACATATAACCTCTTCAATTGTAATACCTCCATGCATAAAGTAGTTTTCATATTGTTTTTTAAATTTATGTTCTTGTGCCTTGAAAACAAAATAACCATAACCATCTGCAATACCAAATCTTTCTGAAATTTTAGGAAGTCCATAATCTTCCAAATTCTTAATCAAATAACCATCTTTACTCATAAACCTTAAACTATCTCCAAATTTAAATCTCAAACCTTCACTTAAATCATTACCACCACTAATAGCAATAGGTTTCTTTCCTATTATCCATCCATGGTCAGTTGTTATAAAAACAACATAATTTTGTTTCAAATATCTTTCAATAACACCAATAATTTTGCTATCAATTAAGATAACATTTATAAGCTTTAAAATTGTATCCAAACTTTTAATATCTCTCAAACTTTCAATATCCGCTCTTTGATGTAGAAATTCATCTAAAAAGTTTATAACATTTATTTCTATTTCCTTTCCCGATGGATTAATTTTTGAAACATCTTCAAAATGATTAATTTTTAAAATTCTATAATTTTTTGAAATTTTATTTTCTCTTAAAAATTCATCAAAAAGCTCAATTTCATGTAAGTTATTATTTAGGTATTCAGGATGTCTTTTGTAGATTTCCAAAGGTAATTTTCCTGAAAATAAAGCATTCCTTGAAAAAAGCGTAGATGTCGGAATAATTGAAAAATAAAAATCAATTTCTATATTAAAGGAACTTGGAATTTCCTTTAAAAACAATAACATTTGGTCAATCCTAAAAGCATCAATAATAAAAATTGAGACATTATTATAATTTATAAGCTTTTTCATTAAATTATGAGAAAATGTTTTTTCTTTTATGAGATGAGGATAATTTTCTATTAGCCATTTAGCAAACTTTTGATTTTGTGATTCAATTTCCAAATCAATAATTTCTCTATCATTTTCGTTTAATTTTATCCTCGTTTCAAACAATAATTTTGCTTTTTTAATCCAATTTTCATAACTATCTTCAAGACTATTTATATAATTATAAATTTCACTAATTCCAATACCTAAAAATTTTCTCTTTATTTCTTCCTTTTTAATTTTATTAGAAATAGCTAAAATTTGTTCAATTCTTATAGGCTTTAAAATATAATCATAAACATCATTTCCTATTGCTTTCTCTATAATTTCTTTATCAGAAATAGCAGTTAGCATAATAACTGGAACATTTGGCTTTATTGAATTTATAACTTTTAAAACCTCAATACCATCCAAATTTGGCATTTTGTAATCTAATAATATAAAGTCATAAGTACTTTCTTTAACTTTCTTAATTCCTTCAAAACCATTTTCAGCAGTTTCCACATCAAAACCTTCACTTTTTAATAATTCTATAACAGCATTTAAATCATTTATTTCATCATCTATCCAAAGTATTCTCATTTATAATTTTTGAAATTTTAAAGGACAATGAACTCTATTTAAAAACATCGTCAAGCTATGCCCTCAATTACTGAAATATAGGCATTTATAATCCAAAAACTTATTTATAGAACGGGTGGGAAATAAAGACTAATTTTAATCCTTTAAAATTTAAAATATGACAAAAATTTTAATTTCAAAAATTTACATTTTTATACTAAGAATTCTTGAAGCATTTATAATTTCCCTATCTTTTGCAATTCTCATTATAGCAATCTATCCAATTAATATCAAAATCGTTTCAGTTCTTTCAGCAATTCCATTTGCTATATATCTTTTAAGCTCGTTAAAATTTTTAAAAGATGAAGAAATAGCCTGGCTTTATGAATTTAAATACAAGGACTTAAATGAAAAACTAATAACTTATATTGAACTTAAATTAAAATCAATATATGAAAAAATCAATTTTAAAGCACTAAATCCTTTCTCAATATACAAACCAAAATATGAATTACTTTTGTTTCTTGTATTTTCATTTTTACTTTTAATGTTTTCATTTAGTTTTAGAAAACCTTTATATATTGCAAATTATGGCGAATATAAAAGAGTTGTTAAAATTTTTGGAAATGACGAATTTTTTTTAGGTGAAGATATTATTTTGAAAATAAAAAATTATAGTTTTTTAAAGGAAAAATTAACTCTAAAACCAACTAATTATTCTTTTGAAATTGAACCATTAAGTGAAATTATAGATACGATCAGAAACTTAGATGAAGGTAATTATCAAATTGAATTTTTGGGGAAAAATATCTTTAATTTAAAAGTTTTTCAAAAGCCTGTAATTGATTCATTAATTATAAATGTTAAAACTCCTTATTTGAACTTAGAACAATCGGTAAAAAATAATTTTGAAATTTCAGTAATTGAAGGAAGCAAATTAAATATAACTTTGTTTTCAAGTAGTTCAGATTCAATTAAGCCATTTTCAAAAATATCATTAATTGCTACAAAGGATACTGAATTTGAATTTTACCTATATAAATCAAAAAAAATCCTTAAATATCCAACCAAATTAAAAATTTCAGTAATTAAAGATAATCCTCCTTTTGTAAAAATTCTATATCCCGAGAATTTCATACATTTGCCTGAAAACTATAAAATTCCTATAATAGGAATATCAACAGATGATTATGGTTTAACGAAAATGGAGATTTATTTGAATGAAAAATTAATTTATAGAAAGAACTCAAATAATTTACTAAAAGACACTATTTTCTACAATTTAGATTTAAGTTCAGAAAAACTGCTACCTGGCGATGAAATTAAAGTTTATTTAAAATCAACGGATTTAAAAGGACAAACAAGCTTTGACTATATAACAATAAAATTCCCTACACTTGCTGAACAAATGAATTTATCTACAAAAGGTATTGCAGAAAGTGAGAAACAGTTAAAGGATTTAAGAGAAAAAATTGAAGATTTGGGAGACATTTTAAATAAGATGGATTCAAAAGAAGATTTAAATGCAATAAGTAAAGAATTAAAGGATGCTCAAAAAGAAATGGAAAAATTAAAAGAAAAAATTGAAGAAATAAGTCAAAAAATGAGTTTAGAACCTGAAATTCAAGAACAATTAAAAAGAATTTCAGAATTGTATGAAAAAATTTTAGATGACGAATTAAAGCAAATTTTAAATAGAATACAAGAAGCAATAAACAAGTTAGATAAAGAGGAAATTAAAAAATTACTTGAAAACACAAAAATAGATATTGAAAAATTGAAAAATTCCCTAAAAGCAACAGAATCAACACTTAGAAAATTCTATGAAGAGAAGAAGCTAAAAGAACTTTCAGAAAAACTAAAAGAAATAGCAAACAAGCAAGAAAATGTTAATGATAAAAGCTCACAAAATGAAATTACAAATGAACTTAAAGATGTTAGAGAAAATTTAAATGATATTTCAAAAACTATTGAAAAACCCTTTTCTGATAGCTTAAAGAATATATCAAGCGAATTAGAAAAAATCATAAATCAATCTGAAAATATAAGTGAAAACTGGCCAAATTCAAAAGGGATGTGTCAATCTAATGCTAAAAGTATAAGAGCTTTATCTCAGAAATTAGAAAATTTACAAAATCAACTTGTTGAAAGCAGAAAAGAAGAAATTATTAAAAAAATTGAAGCTTTAAGAAGGAGCTTAATTTTTATATCACAAAATGAAGAAGCAAATAATGAATTTGAACAAAGAGCAATTTTAAACGCTATTAAGATAGCAATTAGGGATTTTGAGGAATTAGCAAACATGAATTTTCTAATAACAATAGATATAAAAGCACATTTATATATGGCATTGGAAAATGCACAAGAAGTTTTGTTAAGATACAAATATAATGATTTTAATAGAGCTAAAAATTATAAAAATTCTGAAAAAAAGGAAATTTTAAGTGCAATTTTAAAACTCTACGATGCTCAAAATCAAGTTGCAAATTCAAGCTCTTCAAGTGGATATAGTGAAATGCTAAAAAAGATGGCTCAAACATTATCTAATATGCAATCATTAAACAATCAAAATCTTTCAGATGATTTATTAAAACAAATAATGCTCCAACAAGAAATGTTAAAGAAAATGATTCAAGGAATTAGAGAAGGGATGGAAAAGACTGGGAATAAATACTCTGAAAAACTAAAAGAAATTGAAAAACAAATTGACGACTTAGAAAAAGAAATAAAAGATAAGAAAAAAATTGATAGGAGAATTATTGAAAAACAAAGAGAAATAATGTATAATTTACTTTCAGCTTGGACAGGTTTAAAATCTGAAAATAAATCAGAAAAATTAGAAGCAGAAAGACCCAAAAATATAAAATATGAAGAACCGATAATTTCCGAAAATATGATATATAGACAAAAAATTATTGAAATTTTAAGAAAAATTCAAAACCTTGAAATAGACAATTCTCAAAAGCAAAAACTTATAGAATTTTATCAAAATCTTTTAAAATCATTTTGAATGTGCCCTGTCCAATAATTCTAAAAATATATTTTTTCTTTATTTTCCCACCCACCCTGAGAGTAAAGCTCCGCTTTATAAATACCCATATTTCGGCTATGGGGGGGGCGAAAGCCCCCCATTAAAACCCCCCTTAAATTCAATAATTTCTTTGAAAATTTTGCAAGTTATTGATTACCAATTACTTAGCACCATTTATTGGACAAATCATTTTAAATGTGGTGTGTCTAGTAATTCTGAAAGTATCTATTTTACTATATTTTTCCCACCCACCCTAAATATAAGCGGATGGCTTAAAAGCTTCACCCCCTTAATTCCCTCCATTAAATCAATAATTTCCTTAAAAATTTTATAAGTCCTTGATAATCAAGGGCTTAACACTATTTACTGGACTAAGCCTACGGCTTATAACTTCGCCCCCCTTAAAACCCCCCGTAAAATTAATAATTTTCTTAAATTTTTGTAAGTTGTTGATAATCAAGGACTTAAAATTATTTATTGGACAAAGCACAAAATAATTGATTATCAATAAATTATAACAATCTCAAAGAAACTATTGAACTGATGGGGGGAATTATTGGGGGGCATTCGCTCCCCAAAACAAAAGATGGGGTTTTTTAAAGCCGAAGGCTTAATCACAGGGCGGGTGGGCAAAATATAGAAATAATTATATTTTCAGAATTGCTAGACCCAGCAGGAAATTATTGATTTTATGGGGGTGAAACCCCCATAGCAAAAGAAGGTAAAATTTAATTTTTAATTTTGCTTAATTTCAAAAGCCTTAATCCTAACAAGATATATATAGCTATGGTTGCATAGAATATGTAAGAACCTATATGATGAATGAAACTTAAAATAATACACAAAATCAAGGCTATTGCTAGGTATCTTATATTCTTATCATAAATATCGGAAATTCTAAAAAGTGAGCGAGCCATAAAATAAATGTATATTAAAGTGACAACAGCAGAAATTATAATTAGAATTGAAAATGATCTAGGATTTAAAAGATATAAAATCAAAATTATTAGAGATAGAATGTAAAGGATTGAGAAGTAGCCTGTATAACGATACAGATTATCATTTTCTTCCTTTGAGAGTGAAAACCAACCAAACGGAGCCAAAAAAATACCTATTAGAATGGGCGTTAATATAAATGACCAAGCAAGCAATCTCATTTTACTATCTTATCTGTTAATTTTAATTTATTTTCTTCGTAAATACTTATTATATAAGCACCTTTTGAAAAGTTTGAAATATCAATTTTTGAAATTCCAGCAGGAATAAATTGCTCTAATACTTTATATCCTGAACTATTATAAATTCTTACAAGCATAGGTTTTTGAGCATTAAATATCAAATTATTTCCAATTTTTTCATAAATTTTATTTTGTTTTTCATCAGATTTAACAGGCGTTACAGAACAACCAATTCCACCCGAAACAACAAGTGCATACTTTTGAGGTCCTTGTGGAACATTATAACCTATTACTTTAATTGTATAAGTTGTATCTTTTGGGGGTAATAATCTTACAATTTCCCAATTATTTGCTCTATCAGGTGTATTTACATTCATTCTCGTTGTGTCAATATTACCAGGTGTTGTAGTTGTTGGTCTTACATTACCAAGCCAAAAATCTGAACCTTTTTCAACTCTTAAATCTAAATCATTTACAAGACAATTTGAACTATTACAATTAGTACTTGCTGGATAATCATTCCAAACTAAAACTATTCTCGTTAGCATATTCTTACAAAGATTTATTGTATAGGTTTGAGTTTGACCTGTTGATATTCCACTTGTATTATCTACAAAATAAAGTTTTGATTTTCTAATATCACTTGAATCGGAAGGAGTGAGCCAATCATCTTCTGGCATAAAGTACATAACATTATCCAAAACAAGCCTTCCTGCCCCTTCATTACCATTAGGAGCTGGATTATTTGGAGCAGAAGGCTCATTTCCAAAAGGAACATCACCATCATGTGCTATTGGAACAGCACTTGCTAATAATGAAGCTTTTATTAAATTTGAAGAAGGATTTATTGAAGGAGCTGAATTTTTTGTTCCATTTCCATACCAACCCTCAGCGTAGTATTGTCTCATCAAAATAGCTGAACCAGCAACAACAGGTGTTGCCATAGATGTTCCCATCCACCACCAAGCATTAGTTATCCCACAAGCTGTCCCACCCCAGGCTGAATATGTAGTATCACCCTTTGCCATTACATCTACACTAAATCTACCACTCGGATAATTACCATAAGCACTCCAACCCATTTTAGCATCAATAGCTCTTGCCATTGCACCAACTGTTATATCATTTTTAGCAGTAGCAGGGTCACTTGCTGTTCTATTACATCCAGATTGACAACTATCATCTCCATGATTACCAGCAGCAAATACGACTACCATATCAGGATTATTCCAAACAAATAAATCAATTGTTCTTGCATCTGTATTATAACTTGTTGGAGAGCACATTGTTGTAATAGAACCACAGATATATCCCCAACTATTTGTATGAACTCTTGCTCCCCTGTTATAAGCATCATTTAGGACAGTAGCAAATCCAGAACCTCCTCCACCAAGTGGTGTTTGAGAAACAATTCTTGCCATAGGAGCCATTCCTCTATATGGCATAGAGGGAGCATTAGCATTTGAGCTATAACCTACTGCTGTTCCAGCTGTATGTGTTCCATGACAACCTGTTCCGGGATTAGTATTACAATTAGTTCCAGCAGGAAGTGAAGCAACTCCACAACCACCTGCATTATAATTACATAAATCTACAATTTTATTTTGACCACCAACTGTTCCACTAAAAAAGCAATGGTTTCTATCAAGACCATCATCATTATGTCCTAAAATTTCACCTTCACCATGTATTCCTTTTTTCCAAACAATTGTATCATTAGAATTTGTAGAATTTTGAACATCTAAAAATAATCCTGATTGATGTAAAACCTCATCTCTATTATTCCAGTTTATAATAGGGTATTGAAACTCAACGAATTTTACACCTTCAAGATTAATTATTTCACTTATTTCATCTAAGGTCAAATAAGTTTGAATGTAATTTACAAATTTATCTATATAGTCAATTTTAGTATCTCTTTTTTTCAAGAAATTTAAAATTTCCGCTGTATCTTCATAATCGTAAAATAGAATCCTAACCTTATATTTATCATTTTCCTTTACATAGCAACTATTTAGCTTTTCTTTATAATCCAAAGGAAGTTTGTATTCAGGCAAAATAGGATATATTGATTTTACAAAATCAAATTTTGAAATTTTAGAAAGTTGCTTATCATTCGCCTTTATTATAAAAGCATTCTGGTATAAGTAATCGTAAAGCTTTATACCTTCTCTTAATAGGGTTGTTTTATAGTTGTCAAGAATCGGTCCTCTCATTTCAACAATATGATACTTCCCGCTTCCTATGGTGCTTATCTTTGCTTCATGACCATTTATGTAAACGGCTGATAAAATGGAAATTAGCATAGCTCCACCCCCCAAGTCAAAATTTTAAAGGACAAAAAAATGCTTTAAAATTTAAGGCCTGCGGGGTCGTCTAATAGGTAGGACGGCAGACTCTGGATCTGCTTGTGGGGGTTCGAGTCCCTCCCCCGCAGCTTTTATAAATGGTTTTTTTAATATCACTTCAAGTTTTTAATGATAGTATAAAAAGTAACAATCCTCAATATGATAAAATTATGAATGAAATATATTTTTCAAGTTCAAAAAGTTATAGAATTGATGAAGATAGTCTAGAAAAAATAAAGTTAGGAGCAATTGTAAATGGCTATAAATTTAAAAGTTATAAATTTGAAAGCATAGTAGAAACATTTAAAAGTTCAACAATTGATGGAAGGATAACTATTGAACAATCTGACCCCAAAGATGTTGAAATTTATGAATTCTATAAAGATAATAAATTATTGTTTTACATTGTAAAAGAAATTTACATTGGACTTAATAAAAGAGTTTATGTAGTTATTTATAAATCAGAATAAGTAATTTTTCCATCTTTCATCGTTAAAACAACTTTTCCTTTCAATTTCCAATTCAAAAATGGTGAATTTTTACTTTTAGACAAAATTATATCTTCACTAAATATCCATTCTTTACTTTCATCAAATAAAACTAAATTTGCTTTATAACCTTCTTTAATCTCACCCACATTTTTTAAATTTAGAAATTTAATGGGAAATTTCACAAATTTTTCAATTAAAAATTCAAGATCTAAATTTCGCTTTTTAGCTTCCATATATACAACACTAAAAGCAGTTTGAAGACCTATAACACCCCTTTCTCCTTCAATAAAATCAAGCTTACTTTCAAATTCGTGTGGAGCGTGGTCGGTAGCTATTGCATCAATTGTCCCATCTATTAATCCTTCCCACAGAGCTTCAACATCCTCTTTACTTCTTAAAGGAGGATACATCTTAAAATTAGGTGAATAATCATTTTGCTTAATATATGAATAATCTAATGTAAGATGATGCGGAGTTGTATCAGCTGTTATTCTTGCTCCAAGTTTTTTAAAGTACCTTATTAAATCAACTGAAATTTTGGAACTAATATGGGCAAAATGAATCCAACCACCTGTCTCAAGAGCTAATAAACAATCTCTTGCTATTATACTTGCCTCTGAACTATCAGGAATACCAATTAATCCATTTTTTAATGTTTCAAATCCCCATCCTGTTGAATAATTTAAAGATAAATTACTATCTTCTGCATGTTGAACAATTGGTAAATTAAACATTTTAAGATAAATTAATGCATTTCTTAAAACATTTGTATTCAAAATACAATTTCCATCATCTGAAAATCCAATTGCTCCTGCTTTGAATAATAAATAGTACTCACTCATCTCTTTGCCCTCTCTCCTTTTAGTAGCACAGGCAATAGGAAATATATCAATTAATCCAATTTCTTTTGCTTTTTCAATTTGATATTTTACAAGTTGAGGGTTATCAATTGGTGGCTCTGTATTTGGCATAGTACAAACCGCCCAATAACCACCAAAACTTGCTGATTTACTTCCACTTTCTATATCTTCCTTATACTCAAATCCAGGCTCTCTAAAATGTGAATGAATATCAATGAAAGCTGGTAAAACTTTAAGACCATCTGCATCTATTTCTTTATCAACTTTACTATCAATTTTTCCAATTTCTTTAATTATTCCATTTTCTATCAAGATATCACCCTTATTTGTTCCTTTTAATAGAATTTTCACTTTTCAGATGCTTGGAAATTTTAAAGCCCCGCCGTAAAGGCGGGGTAATTAATTTTTCCGATTGGTTTTGAGAATAAATTTTAAATAATAAGAACTTTATTAAAACAATTAACTTCAAAGTTGCTATATCTAAATCATTACTTTTAAGTTCTGGAAAATCACTCTCTAAAATCTCTTTAAGCTTTTTATTTGCCATTTTTTTAATTTTTTCATCTTTCATTTGATTTTCATATTTATGGCAATATGCCATAAAAATTAAATTTTTTAATTTTTTATAGTAAATTTGTCTTAAAATATTCATAAGCTTTATAATTTTAAAGCACTAAAATTTAAACCTTTCTTGAAGTCCAATATCGGCAAATTAATTAAGTTTTATAGGAGGAAATTAGGTTTAACTCAAACTGATCTTTCAAAATTAACAGGCATTTCTCAATCTACGATATCTGACTACGAAAAAGGAAATATCATTCCTTCAATATCAAACATTAAAAAAATAGCAAAAGCTTTAAATATAGAGCCAAAACTATTTTTTATGGAGAAAGAAATAGAGTATCCTGAGCTTAATTTTATTCCAATAATTGGATTTTTAACAAATTTTGAAAAGCTTAAAAAACCTCTTGATTATATAGGAATTCCAAAAGGTATGGAAGGAGACTTTGCTATTGTTGTAGATGATGAAAGCAATGAGCCAAAAATTCCAAGAAATTCAATTGCTATTATAAAAGCACTTTCAACACCAATTGAAGTTTTGGAAGGAAATTTCGTAATTATAAAATGTAATGATAATTATTATATAAGGAAAGTTCATTTTAAGTCAAATAAAATCCACCTTTCACCAATAAATGAAAATTATCAAACTTTTGTTATAAACTTAGAAGATATTCAAAAAATTGAAGGTTTAATCACATATATTCTTATGAGATTAAAATTTTAATATCTAAAAAATAAAAATTATTTTCATTATCCTTAAATTTAATTCTTACAAAAATGGGTTTATTTTTAGGAATTTTCTTTAAAAATTTGTATTCAAATGGTATTTGAGTACTCTGACCTATAGAATAACTCCCTGCGATATTAAATTTTATTTCTGATGGAGCAAAAACACTATCTATTGTTAAATTTATTGGTTTATTTGAAACGTTTTCAAGTTTAATAAAACCTTTCTTCTTTTTAATTTCAAATCCTAAAAATCTAATTGGAACTTCAAAGGATAATGAATCAATTATGTTTGATGTTATTGTTTTTGAACCTAAAACCGCCTTGTACTCACCTTCAATTTTCGCTTTATATGTTCCAGCTTCATTCAAAAGAAGAACAGCACATGAATAATCTCCATAATTCCTTAAACTTACATTTATTGGTGTTCCTTTTGGATCAGTTAAATTTATGATATAATTTTCAGAAGTTGTCGTAGGTAATTTATTGTATATTTGAAGACAAAGATAGGCGGGTTGATTTGAAAATCCATAATTTTTAACATAAAATTTATATATTGGTTTATAAACAACATTTAAAGGTCTATAAATTCTAATTTCAAGAAGCTGTTTTGGATGATTTATTACAAGAGCTAATTTGTAATTTCCTACTTCATCAATTGGTTCTAAATTTCTACCAAGGATATTTATATTATATGGGTCTTGTTGTAATAGAAACGCTTCACTTTCTCCTTGTTCAGAAATAATATAAACTCTTGGAGCTTCAAATTCACTAATAGGAAATCCAAGAAAATCAAAAGAGACAGTTAATGTTTCACCTATGGGAATTTCTAAGTTTTTAGGATTTATAAATTTTGGAAGTGGTATAATTTTTTCTTTTTTTGTTTTTTTGTCGTATATCAAAATATCAAGATTACTTAAATCATTCAGCGTAGTATCAATTCTATAATAGGTATTTCTATCAATTTTTGCTTTTGATATTCCAGTTGGTGTTCTTAGATAGACTTCCTTACTCTTGTCAAAAGAAGATATAACCTGAACATTATAAAAAATTTCAGTTTGTGATAAAATTAGCATTATCATCTTAATCCCTCCTTTTCTTCTATAAGTTTTATAAGTTTTTCTATGTTTCCTCTATCACTTAAAATTTCAACAAACTTATCGTATGTTTTTGGATTAAAATATACTGATATGAAAGGTCTTAAAAATACAAGGAATTGTGAAGAAAAAAATGATATTGGTTTAGAAGCTTCTAAAAGAAAAACTGCTATGTCCGAAAGCTTCATTTTCACAATATATTCAGCTAAGTTATTTAGTAAGGTTTCCTTCTCCTTTTCCTCTAACATTTCTTAAAATCCTTATGTGTTTAAACTCAGCATCACTTTCAAAACCAATGCCCCAAAGTTCTCTCTTATTTTTTGAATCATATATATATACACTATCATCAGTGTAGATTCTTCTTATTATGTCATTCCAATACAATTTGTTAGTTTTCAGAAATGAGCTATCCTTTGACTTAAAAATAACATTCCCATAAGCTTTCATATTTCTGCTGTTCTTTTCCATAATACCTGAATCGCCTATTAAAACTCCACTTATTTGATTATTGTTGTCATAAAATTTTAGACTAAATTTAAGCACAATATAATAACCATTTAGTTCAATTATACTATCCGCTAAAATTTCCCAATTTTTTTTATCAAATTCATATTCAATAATTTTACCATTACTAACTTTTTGAAAATAATTAGGTATTTGATAATTTTTCACTTCTTCCAATTTTTTTGAGCAGGAAAATAAAATAACAATTAGAAGAAATCTCATTTTAGTACTTAAAAACCATTGCTCCCCATGTAAAACCTGCCCCAAATGAAACAATTAAGACATTTTGTCCTCTTTTTAATAAGCCAGCATCTAATAATTCATCAATAGCTATTCCAATAGAAGCAACAGAAGTATTTCCATATTTATGTATATTTACATAAACTTTATCTTTGGGAACATTTAATTTTTCAGCAGTAGATTCTATAATTCTTATATTAGCTTGATGAGGAATAAGCCAATCTATCTCATCGGGACTTAATTCTGATTTTTCTAAAACTTTTAAGCAAGCATCAGCCATATAGCTAACAGCATATCTGAAAACCTCTCTTCCTTGCATTCTAACACCATGAATTCTACTTTTTAAGGTATATATACTTGCAGGCTCTCTACTTCCACAAGAAGGAAATTTTAATAAATCCCCAAGCGAACCATCTCCTCCCAAATAACTTGAAATAATTCCAGGTTCATTACTCCTTGATAAAATAAATGCACTAGCTCCATCACCAAATAATACACAAGTAGTTCTATCCGTCCAATCCATATACCTACTTAATGTTTCAGAACTAACTACAAGGATGTTATTATAAATTCCAGATTCAATTAATCCTCTTGCCATTTCAAGAGCATAAATAATCCCAGGACAACCAGCTTCTAAATCAAAGCAAGGAACTTTTATATTTAATAGGCTTGCTATTAAACAACCTGTTGCTGGAAACGGCATATCAGGTGTATTTGTTGCACATATTATGAACTCTATATCTTTTGGTTCCATATTAGCTCTTTTTAAAGCTTTTAAACTTGCTTTATAACCCATTATTGATGAAGTTTCGTCTTTACCAGCTATCCTTCTTTCTTTAATTCCACTTCTTTCAGTTATCCACTCATCACTTGTTTCAACAATTTTTTCCAAATCGTAATTTGTTAAAACTGAAATTGGCGTGTAGGAGCCAACTGAAACAATTTTAGCATAAGCCATCTGAAAATTTTAAAGTTTAAGTTAAAATAAATTTTGCTGTGTATAGTAATTATTGTTAAGTGCTTTAATATAAATGACTTATAAAAACTTTTTTAGAATTATTGTTTTAATGGGGCGTAGCCCCCGAGGCAAAAGATGGGTATTTTTAAAGCGGAAGGCTTATTCATAGGGTAGGTGGGAAAAATAAGAAAAAATTATATTTTCAGAATTACTAGACAAAGCAGACATAAAATGCTTTGTCCAGTAAATAGTGTTAAATGCTTGATTATCAATAACTTATAAAAATTTAAAGGAAATTATTGATTTTTGCCCCCTTGCCGAAATATGGGCATTATAAGCCGAAGGCTTATTCATAGGGTGGGTGGGCTAAATATGGAAAAATAAATGATTTTAGAATTATTGGACAAAGCAATTTTTAAAATTCAAGAACTTTAAAATTTACTATTTGAAAATTTTACACTTATATTATGACTTGATGAGCACCTATGGAGATAGAGGAAATGTAATTATTCTTTTCAAAATAGCAGAGCACTTGAACTTAAAGCCAAAGCTTATAAAATACAGAATTGGAGATAAAATAAATGAAAAGGTTGATTTTATATTTATAGGAGGTGGTGAAGATTGGCAACAAGAAATTATTTATAATGATTTTAAGAATTTAAAAAACTATATTTTTGAACACGTTGAAGAAAACAAACCATTACTTGCCATATGTGGTGGATATCAATTATTAGGTAAGTTCTACAAAACTATTGAAGGTAAAATTATTGAAGGCTTAGGGATATTTGATATTTGGACAATAGCAGGGAAAAAAAGATTAGTAGGTAATTTAATTATTGATAGTTTTTTAGGGAAAATTGTAGGTTTTGAAAATCATTCAGGTAGAACTTACATAAATGGTTCTCCACTTGGTAAGGTTATAATGGGAAGTGGTAATAATGGCGAAGACAAAACAGAAGGCTATATTTATAAAAGAGCAATCGGAACTTATATGCACGGACCTTTCTTATCAAAAAATCCCGAAATAGTAAAATTTATAATCAATTCAGTTTTCAATGATGAAATAAATTTCAATTTTGATTTAGAATTAAAAGCTAAAATGAAAGCTTTAAGTTTTAAAAGACTAAATGAAGGTAGAATTTAATTTTTAATAGGTGTTTTTTCAATTATTTCATTTAGAATTAATTCCTTAGTTATGTTATCTGCTTCTGCCAAAAAGTTTAAAATAATTCTATGTCTTAAAACATCAAAAAAAATGTACCTAACATCCTCTGTTGTGGCAAAATCTTTTCCTTCAATGAATGCTTTTGCCTTTGCTCCAAGAATTAAAAATTGACTTGCCCTTGGCCCTGCCCCAAACTGAATGTACTTTTTAACAATTTCCAAATCAGTTTCAGAAGGTCTGGTTTTTCTAACAAGATTTATAGCATATCTAATAACATGATCACCTATAGGAACCTGTCTAACTTTCATTTGAATTGTTAGAATATCATCCTTATTTAATACTTTCTGAGCTTCATAATTTTGTTCAATAGTTGTTCTCTTTACTATCTCTATCTCATTTTCAAATGTTGGATAATCCAAGATAATTTCCATCATAAATCTATCTACCTGTGCTTCCGCAAGCGGATATGTTCCTTCTTGTTCTATTGGATTTTGAGTTGCTAAAACGAAAAATGGTTCTTCAAGTTCATAAGTTTTACCAAGAACAGTCACTCTTCTTTCCTGCATTGCTTCAAGTAATGCTGATTGCGTTTTAGGAGGTGTTCTATTTATTTCATCTGCTAAAATAATGTTAGCAAATATAGGACCTTTTACAAACTGAAAGAACCTTCCATTAGGACCTTCCTGAATAATTTCAGTTCCAAGAATATCCATAGGCATTAAATCAGGTGTAAATTGAATTCTGCTAAATTTCAAATCAAGAACCTCAGATAAGGTTTTAACCATAAGTGTTTTAGCAAGTCCTGGAACACCAACAAGTAAAACATGACCTTTTGAAAACATACAAATTAAAATTTTATTTATTACATCTTCATAATTTACAATAACTTTTGAGATTTCCAATTTCAATCTATTTATTTTTTCAATCATAATTAAATTCAAAATGTTTTAAAAATTCTTTTAAGTAAGATAAGAATTTTCTTCCATCAAAAATTTCATAAGGCATAAAAACTCCATAGCTCTCATATTTTAAAACATCAATTTCTTTAATTATTCCAAGTACTGAAATAACGCAACCATAACCTGTCATTTTTTGCATAGCTGTCCATCTATCATCATGTAGTATAATTCCATTAAATTCCTTAGTTGTATTTCCAGAACTTCCAATAACCTTCATTAGGACAATATCTTGATTAGTTTTTGGAATAATTTTTTCGAGCATTTGAATTGTTGTACTTTTCAAACCTCTTACCTCGTCAAAAAATCCAAGGTTAAATAGTGTTTTTATAACTTCATAAT
The DNA here is from genome assembly GCA_965649115.1 of Caldifarciminota bacterium. Taxonomy (GTDB): domain Bacteria; phylum Hydrothermota; class Hydrothermia; order LBFQ01; family DSFT01; genus DSFT01. The sequence goes on from CBFGJN010000013.1 coordinate 37,477, forward strand.
GACCCTTATATCTTATCGTCTTATATTCTAAATTTCTACAAGAGCAATCAAATGGCATAAGGGAAGCACCATCAGAAGTTATAATAGCTTCTAAATCAGAGATATAATAATATCCATTTTTGTAGTTTAACTTTTGAAAATTTTTCAACTTTTCATAAATTTCTGAACTTTTAAATTTTATCTCTATTTCCTCAATATCTGTCAATAGTCCTTGATTAAAAATAATATTACTATTTTTTCTTGAAACCGACAAATCTGTATATTCTTGGATAAGACCTTCAATTGACCAGGTTGTAGCATATCTTAAAGGTCCTCCAACATTAGGATTCACTGGCAAACCACCTGTATATAAATAAACATTATCAAAACCCTCTTCAATAAATAATTTACCTATTATATTTATAATTCCAGGTGCTAATCCCGTTTCAGGAACAACAATAACCTTTTTTGACTTTGCAAGGCTATTATAAGACTTTTGTTTTAGTGTAGTCCAAGTGCTTTGGCCCAGATCTACATAGTTAGAACCAACTTCAATTGCTAATTGCGTATAATACAAGTTATTATAAAATGTTGTGGCATTAATAATAATATCAGGTTTGAGCTTGTTTAAAGCATCATAAATAATTTCATTTAATTTTCTTAAAGACTTCACATTTTCAAATTGTTTTATAGTTTCTTCTTCTCTATTTATATTAATATCATAAACAAAAATATCAAAATTTTTAAATTCATTTAATTGTTCTAAAATTGCATAACCCATTCTTCCTAAACCAAAAATTACAATTTTCTTCATAAGTTTGAAAAGTTTAAAGCTAAATAAATTTTGCCTTGTCTAATAATTCTGGAATTATTTATTTTTCTTTATTTTCCCACCCACCCTATATTCAAGGCTTCGCCTTTAAAATACCCATATTTCGGCTTTGGGGGGCGAAGCCCCCCTAATAATCCCCCCAATAAATCAACAATTTCCTTAAAAATTTTATAAATTATTGATTATCAATCGCTTAACAATAATTATTGGACAAAGCAATTT
>CBFGJN010000014.1:0-38165 GCA_965649115.1 Caldifarciminota bacterium
AGATAAGGAATTTTTAAAGATATTTTCCTTATAGCATAAAAACCCTTATAAACTTTATCGTTTTCAATATAAACAACCTCATCAGTTTTATTATTTGGGTCAAATTGAAAATCTTTTGAAAGAAAACTTATAACTTTTGATGTAATTTTACACAATTTACAATTTCCATCATAAATTATTAAGTTTTTCATTAGATTGAAATTTTAAAGTAGAGGTTATTTAAGGCAGGGCTTTGTCTAGTAATTCTGAAATATAGATTATTTCTTATTTTTTCCCACCCACCCTATGAATAAGGCTTTGCCCCCCCATTAGATCCCCCATAAAATCAATAGTTTTATTGAAATTTTCGTAAGTCATTGATAATCAAGCATTTAGCAATAATTACTGGACAAAGCATTAAGGCAGTGTTTTCCCACCCACCCTTCTATTCTACTTTAAACTTTTAAAACTATGGCTAACGTATGGGAGAAAGTTTCATCAAAAGAAAAAGAAGAAATTTTCAAATTAGCAGAAGAATATAAAAAATTCCTAAATTCTTGTAAAACTGAAAGAGAAGTTATAAATTATATAACTAGTGTTGCCCTTGAAAATGGATACAAAGATGGATTTACTTACAATTCTGAAAAGCTAATTTTCTCTGATAAAGAAAGGATTTTAGCATTATATAAAAGTGGAAAAAGAAGTCCTATTGATGGATTAAAAATTATCGTTTCACATGTAGATAGTCCAAGAATTGACCTAAAACCAAAACCAATGTACGAAGACTCGGATTTATTACTACTTGATACTCAATATTATGGAGGTATAAAAAAATATCAGTGGTTTTCAATACCACTATCAATTCACGGTGTAATTGTAAATAAATATAATAGAAAACAATTTATTGTCATAGGTGAAGATGAAAACGACCCTGTTTTCACCATAGCAGATTTATTACCTCATCTTTCAAGGAAAGTTCAAGGTGATAAAAAGATAGATGAAGCACTTCCAGCAGAAAAACTTGATATTTTATTTGGGAGTATTCCATTAGATGGTGAAAAAGAAGAAAAAGTTAAGAAAAATATATTGAAAATTTTGAAAGAAAAATATGAAATTGAAGAAGAAGATTTCGTTTCAGCTGATATTTCAATAGTCCCTGCATTTAAAGTAAAAGATATTGGAATAGATAGAAGCTTAATCGGAGGTTATGGACAAGATGATAGAATTTGTGTTTGGTCATCATTAAAAGCATTAGTTGATTTGGAAAAAAATGAATATCCAATTCTGTTGCTCTTTGTAGATAAGGAAGAAATTGGTTCAGTGGGTAATACCTCTGCAAGAAGCAAATTTTTGGAAATTGTTATAAAAAGAATTGTTGAAATTGAAAATGGAAATGACTTTAAAAAAGCTTTATATAATTCAAAAGCTATATCTGCTGATGTTACAAGCGCAACAAATCCTAATTTTAAAGAGGTTGATGACCCTAAAAATAGTGCTAAATTAAATCATGGAGTTGCTATTATTAAATATACAGGAAGTGGTGGCAAGTACTTTGCAAGTGAAGCAAGTGCAGAATATACAGGTTATGTAAGAAATCTTTTAAATAATAATAATATCGTTTGGCAAGTAGGAATAATTGGTAAAGTTGATGAAGGTGGAGGAGGAACTGTCGCTATGTTTTTAGCAGAATATGGAATGGATATTATAGATATGGGTCCTCCTATCTTAAATATGCATTCACCATTTGAAGTAAGTTCAAAAGCAGACTTATATATGACTTATAAGGCTTATAAAGTATTCTTGGAGAGTGAATAAATATAATTATTTCTACATTTTGTTCACCTAACCCATGTTTAAGTGGTGTATCTAGTAATTCTTGAAAATATAATTATTTGGTATTGCGCACAAATCAGTTTATTTTTAAATTTCTTATTTTTTCCCACCCACCCTATAATTGAGCCTTCGGCTCTTCTTATTCGTCCCCTATAAAAAACCCCCCAATAAAATTATTACCCTGATATTTACCGATTAAATCAACAATTTCCTTAAAAATTTTATAAGTTATTGATAATCAAAGACTTAACATTATTTATTGTGCTGTGTGTAGTAATTCTGAAAATATAATTATTTCTATACTTTCCCACCCTCCCTAAATTTAAGCCTACGGCTTTTAAATTCCCCATCTTCTGCTGTGGGGGGCTAACGCCCCCCTTAATTCCCCCCATTAAATCAATAATTTCCTTAAAATTTTTATAAGTCGTTGATAATCAATAACTTAACACTAATTACTAGACAAAGCAAATTCTCACTGCTTTATTTTACCCACCCACCCTAAATATAAGGCTTCAATTATTTACTAACCTTCTTGACACCTTTTAATAACTTCTTTTGATTATTACTTTCCTCTTGAACAACGACAGGTGTTGTAACTGGTTTAATATCAGCTCTAAAAATCCTTATAACCATTTCTTTTTTAAGTCTATTTATAAATTCATTAAATAAATGATAACCTTCCTTTTTAAACTCTACAAGTGGATCTTTGTTTCCATAAGCTCTTAAATAAACACCTTCCCTCAATTGGTCAAGAGCGTACAAATGCTCCCTCCATAGTTCGTCAAGTGTAATTAGTGCTACCCATCTTTCCATATTTCTTAAATTTTCGCTACCAATTGCTTCCTCTTTAAGTTTATATAAATTCTTTATTATTTCAAGTGCCCTAATTTTAATATCCTCCCTATTTTCAAGGTCTAATAAATTTTTAAAATCACCAATAAAAATATAACTCAACTCATCAACAAGACCCTTCAAATTCCATCTTGATTTTGTTTCCTCAACAGGCAAATAATGTTCCAACAATTCATCTAAATAGTCTTCAATAAATTCCATATAAATATCACTCAAATCTTTTCCATTTAAAATATCCTCTCTAAATGAATAAACGACTTCTCTCTGCTTATTTATTACATCATCATATTCAAGTAGTCTTTTTCTCATTTGAAAATGCATCATTTCAACTCTTTTTTGGGCTCCTTCAAGTGCTTTAAGAACCGCCTTTGATTCTACAACATCTTCACCTGCTATTTTTAATGCCTTAAAAATTTTATATTTTCCAAGTTTTTCATTCAATTCTATAACTTTGTCAGAACCGAATAATCTTAATAAATCGTCTTCTAATGATAAGAAAAATTTACTTGCACCTGGATCACCTTGTCTTCCACTTCTTCCTCTTAACTGATTATCTATTCTTCTTGCTTCATGCTTATTTGTTCCTATTACATAAAGTCCATAATATCCCCAAGTTTTTGGATCATTTTCGTCATATTTTGGAATATACCCAAGCTTAATAATCTCTTTCCAATGACCTGGAATAACCTCACCTTTTTCTAATCTTTTCTTTAAATCTTCAATAATTTCTTTCACTATTTCTTCATCATAAGGATCCAATACACCTTCTCCAAGTTTAATATCTGTTCCTCTACCAGCCATATTCGTAGCAATTGTAACAGCATATTTCTGACCTGCCTTTGCTACAATTTTTGCTTCTTTTTCGTGATGTTTAGCATTTAAAACTTCGTGTGGAATTCCTCTTAATTTCAATAATCTTGACAACAATTCAGACTCTTCAATTGATGTTGTTCCTACAAGAATTGGTCTTGAAAGTTTATGCCATCTTTCAATTTCATCAACAACAGCAATATATTTATCTTTTTTTGTCTTAAAAATAATATCAACATAATCAATTCTTCTTACAGGTTTATTTGTTGGAATAGCAATAACATCAAGCTTATAAATATCCCAAAATTCTGCTGCTTCCGTCATTGCAGTTCCAGTCATACCTGCTAATTTTTCGTATAATCTGAAATAGTTTTGTAATGTTATTGTTGCAAGTGTTTGGGTTTGCTCCTGAACTTTAACACCTTCTTTGGCTTCAATAGCTTCGTGAAGACCATCACTCCATCTCCTCCCTGGCATTAATCTTCCTGTAAATTCATCAACGATAATAACTTGATTATCCTTTACAACATAATTCACATCTTTTTCAAATAACATGTAACCTTTTAACATTTGTTGAATTGCATGGATTCTATCAGTTTTTTCAGCATATTCCTTATATAATTCTTCCCTCAATTTGAATTTTTCAGATGGTAGCAAATCGCTTCTTTCTATCTTATCCAATTCAATTGATAAATCGGGAACTTTAAATAAACCCTTTCTATATCTACTTTCAATAAATTCCCTACCCTTTTCAGTAATATCAACAACATTATGCTTTTCATCAACAATAAAGTATAACTCTTTATCGTATTCCCTAAGTTTTTTTTCTTTTATAAGCTTTAATTCAATTTTATCAACATTTCTTAAAATTCCAGGTTCTTGTAAAATTCTAAATAGTCTTTTATTTTTAGGGTCACCTCTTCTAACTTGTAAAAGTCTAATACAAGCTCTTTCAATATCACCTTCTTTTAATAATTTTTCAGCTTCGTCTAAAAATTTCCTAATAATTTCCTTTTGCTTTTCAACCATGGCACTTACAACAGGTTTTACTTCATAAAAATGTTCAACAGATGAATGTTCAACAGGACCAGAAATAATCAATGGAGTTCTTGCTTCATCTATTAAAATTGAATCGGCTTCATCAATAATAGCATAATAATGAACTCTTTGAACAACATCATCTAAGCTAAAAGCCATATGGTCTCTTAAATAATCAAAACCAAATTCATTATTCGTTCCATAAGTTATATCAGTTTGATAGACTGATTTTCTATTCGTATAAACAATTTGTGTTTTCCCCTCTTCATTAAATATAATTATCTGATCATTTCTATCACTTTGAATAGCAGAAACAGTTAAGCCAAGTTTCAAGTAAAGTGGAGCCATCCATTGTGCATCTCTTCTTGCCAAATAATCATTAACTGTCACAATATGAACTGCACCTCTTGGCTCACCATTTACTAAAAACTTAGAATTACCTTTCAAACCCCTCGCCCTACCAATTAATGCATGTAAATAAGCGGGAAGTGTTGCAACTAATGTTTTACCTTCTCCTGTTTTCATTTCAGCAATTTTCCCTTCAAATAAAACAATACCTCCAATTAATTGAACATCAAAATGAACCATATCCCATTTATAAGGATTTGTTGTCACTTCGTATTCATAACCAACAAGACGCCTTGCAGTTTCTTTAACAAGAGCGAATGCTTCAGGTAAAAGTTCATAGGGATTTTCTCCATCTGCTAATCTCCTAACAAATTCTTCTGTCTTTTTAGGTATATCTTCATCTTTTAAATTTTTAAATTGCTCAAAAAAGTAATTAATTTTTTCAACAATTTTCCATCTTTTTCTAACTTCTCTTTCGTTTCTTGTACCTATAATCTTTGAAAGAATTGAGCTTATCATAAGATTTAAAATTTTAAAGCTTTTTTAAAATGCTGTGTCTAATAATTCTGGAAACATATATTTTTCTATATTTTTCCCACCCACCCTGATAATAAGCCTTCGGCTTAAAAATGCCCATATTTCGGCAAGGGGGCTAATTATTGATTATCAATAACTTAATATCATTTACTAGACAAAACATTTTTAAATTGCCTTGGGGGCTCCGCTTAAATTGTTTTGTAAGGCAATAAAGAATAATTTAAAATATCATTCTAATTGAAAAATATGGTAAAATTGGAAGTTGATAAATTTCTTCTTTAATTGGTGGATTTTTTGAATAATCATAAAAACTTATAAATAAATTCTTGAAATTGAAAACATTTATAATGCCAAAACCATATTCTATTGACTTAAATTTTCCTTCGTAGTAAATATCAATTCTTTTATAATCAGGAAGTGTCAGTTTATTTCTTGGACTATAAATCTCATACCAAAATGGGAATTCAAGACCACCATCAGGATAAACACTACCAACTAAATATCTTGCAATAATGTCAGTATAAGGGGAACCACTCGCATAAGTTAATTTAATTCCTAAATTGCCTTTAAAGATATTCCTCTTTAAAATAACATTTAAGACATGCCTTCTATCATAACTCGTCCTATACCATAGCGTTTCGCTTTCAAGCTTACTATAAGAAAAACTTAAGGTCCAAGAAATTTCAAAATTATTATTTTCAAACCACAGATCTAAACCATAAGATAATGCCTTTGAATTTTTAAGCAATTCTTTCTCTATATTATTAATATCCGTTCTATATGGATTAAGTTCAACACTGTTTAAATAAGGCTTAATAAATGCCACAACTTCAAAATTTCCAAACTTTGGAATACCTTCAAAACCAAAAATTAAATGTGGTGTTCTGACAGGTTTCAAATTTTCAAAAACTGGAACCCAAAAATAAAATGAAGATATTTGAAGATTATTAGTAGAAAAACCAATAGCATACTGATTATATAGTCCAATTGCACTTTTGAAGGCATATATATCAGTTAAAAAGTACTTAATTTGAAATCTTGGTTCAAATGAGAAATCTTCTTTATAGTAATAGCCCGTTAATTTATAATAATTAAATCTACTGCCAAAGTTCAAAGTAAATTTATTAGATTCCTTTTTAATATCAAAAAAAACTGATGATATTATTGGACTTCCTTCTCTATTTATTCTAATACCGAATATATTGCTCTTATAGTAGCCACTAATATAAGCAAAATCAAAACCAAAATTAAAATTCCATAAATTTTGAATATATTGAAAATCTAATCTACTTGAAATAATAGAAAATCTATTCTCAACACCAAAAGCACCTGAAAATAACCCAAAATCAATAAAATTTTGTGAGTAAGATAAATAACTATTTAAAAGATAATTGTTCCAAAATGTTTTATAATTTAAGCCTAAACCTCTATTACCCCAGTTTGAGCTAACCAAATTTGAAAATTCCAAATTATCTTCACTATTTATATAGGAAAGACTTAAATTCGTTATGTCAGAAAAACTATATGAGATTTTTCCTGCGATATCATAAAAGCCATAAGGAATATCAAAATTAAACAATTTAGCAAATTCCTTAATGAATGTCCTCCTAAAACTAACTATAAAAGAACTATATTTGCTAAATGGACCTTCAAATAAAAACTTTGTTGTAATAGGACTTATAACGGAAATTGTTTTATATTCATTATAATTTCCTTCTCTCATTTTAGCATCAATTATTGAACCAGTAGCATTTCCATACTTTGCACTATATCCACCCTTTAAAAATTGAAAAGAACTCAAAACATCTAAATCAAAAATAGAAACAAAACTTCCAAGGTGATAAGGATTATATAAGAATATACCATCTAAAATTGTTAAATTTTCAAATGGTGCAGAACCCCTAACCGAAAACCTACCTGAAAAATCATTTACAAATACAACTCCACTTTGAATTTGAATGACACGCATCAAATCTTTCTCAAATGGACTAGGAAGTGTTTTATATTTATCTATATTTTGAATAGTGTTTATTGAAAAATCTCTTTTAAATGTTTCCTTTTTACCACTAACAATAATTTCAGATAATTTTATACCGACTGGTTTTAAATAAACTTTAATTTGAACATTTCCTTTCAATTCAATTTCTTTTTGATATTCTTCATAACCAAGTGCAGAAATTTTTAGTTTATATTTTCCTTCTTTTAATTTTATTTGAAAAAAACCTTTTTCATCACAATAAGTTCCATAATAATTTTCTATTTCAACCGCACAGTAAGGAATACCATCTCTTGTTAATTCATCTACAACAATTCCACTTAAAATTTGAGAAAAAATCAAATTGAGCATTAATTTTCATTTATTTTAAAATTCCTTATTTCAACCTTATCAAAACCCTTCAAATTAAATTTAAACTGACTTGTGTCTGCTAAAACTAATATAACATAATCTTTCGGAAGAAATTTTTTAGCAGTTTCATTAACTTCATTTAAATTCAATTTTTTAATTTCTTCAATATCCTTTATCCAATAATCATAAGGCAAATTCCACAATTTAGCATTAAATATAATGTTTGCTACTTGCGAATAGGTTTGACCTTGTCTTGCTATTGAACCTTCGTAATAACTTTTAGCAGATTTTAGTTCTTCTTCTTTAAAACCTTCATTTATTGCTTTATTTATTTCATCTAATAATAACTCAATAGCATGATTACCACTTTCAACTTTTGTTGAAAATCCAGCAATGAATGAACCTTCAAAAATTTTGTTATCTCTTTTATAACCACCATCTATACGACTATAAGCCCAATATGCATAACCATACTTTACCCTAATTGTCTTTACAATCCTAGAAGAAAATCCAGAACCACCAAGAATATAATTTACTAATCTGAATTTATTAAAGTCTTTATTATCCCTACTTATTCCTTTTGAACCAAGAAATACAAATGCCTGATTTATTCCAGGAAAGTGATAAATATAAACTTCTTTACCTTTTGGATAATTAATATCACTAATTTGATTTCTATTTAACGTTTTCTTTTGCCACTTTGAGAAAAACTTTTCAACAATTTCAATTGACTTACTTGGTTCTAAATCTGAAACAACAATTAATGTTGAATTATTTGGAATGTAAAATTTATTGTAAAAATCAATAACATCTTCTCTTTTTATATTTAATAGAGAATTTTCATAACCTTCCGTTGGATGTGCAAGGGGATGGTCTTTATATAGAAGTTGAGAAAGTAATATACTTGAAACATAATCTGGATCGCTTTTTTGAGATATGATATTACTTATTGTTCTTTTTTTAACTTTTTCAAATTCTTCATTTGGAAATGTTGGATTTAAAATAATCTCACTTAATAATTCTAAGGATTTTTCAGCATTTTGTGTTAAAGATTTTATGCTTATATTAGTTGTCCAATCATCTACTGAAATTGATAAATTCGTTCCAAGCTCTTCAAACTTTTCAGCTATTTCAATAGCATTATATTTTTTTGTTCCTTCATCAATTAAATTGGCTGTTAAATTTGCTAAACCTTCTTTACCTTTTGGATCATCAACCGATCCAGCATTTATAATCAAACTTAACTGAAAAATTGGTAGCTTCTTTTTCTGAACCGCAACGACATTTAATCCATTTGAAAGAACCTTTTCTTTTATATTATCCATCATCTTTACCTCCATAACTAAAATTAAAATCATTTTTTTACCTCCTTATTTCGCTAGCTTTTTTAAGTCCTTCAATATATGCTTGAATATCTGATGGTGGTATTGGATGAACAATAATTGTTGTTTTATTATCATCATTTATATATTCATTTATAATTTTTTCAACATCTTGTGTGCTAACTTTTTGAATGAGTTTTGGATATTCATTTATATAATTAGGATTTTCTGTATTTATTAATGCTTCACCAAGTTGAAAACCAAGTCTAACAACTGATTCTCTTGAATATACTAAATCAGCTAATTGACTATTTTTTGCTCTCGCTAATTCTTCTTCTCCAACTTTATTTTTTCTTAAATTTTCAACTTCTTCATTTATAGCTTTTTCAAGTTCATTTATATCTTTTCCTTGCTGTAATGTCGCAAAAATAATTAATAAACCCTCATCTTTTAATCCATAATAAAAAGCACTAATTGAACTTGCTAATTGCTTTTCATAAACAATAGATTTATATAATTTTGATGTTTTCCCACCTCCAAGAATATCAGCAAGTAATGAAACAGCTGGTGAATACTCACTACTAGCTTTCGGAACTCTATAAGCAATAGCTATATATGTTGCAAAACCTTCTTTCTTGATTTCTGTTCTTCTTGGTCCTCTCTGCTTAGGTTCAGTTGTATAAAACTTAGGAATTTCCTTACTTTCATACTTTCCAAAGTACTTTTCGGCAATTTTAAAAACTTCTTCCGCCTTAACATCACCAACTACTATTAAATAAGCATTATTTGGTGCATAATATGTTTCATAAAATTGTTTAACTTTTTCTAAATTAACATTTTCTAAATCACTTCTCCAACCTATAACTGGATTTCTATATGGATGAGCCCAAAAAATTGTTGAAAATAATGCTTCCCATAATGCACCCCTTTGATCATTTTCTGTTCTCCATCTTCTTTCTTCAATAACAACATTTCTCTCTTCATCAAATCCATCAAATGTTATATTTCTCATTCTATCAGCTTCCATATAAAGAACTTTTTCAACAGCACTTGAAGGAATTTCACACCAATAAGCGGTTTCATCAAAACTCGTGAAAGCATTATCCATACCACCAAGCTCATCAATGATTTGAGAGAAATCTTTAATCTCTTTTGTTCCCCTAAACATCATATGTTCTAACAAATGTGCAGAACCTGTAATTCCAACAACTTCATTTTTTGAACCAACCTTGTACCAAACTTGGACAGTAGCAACAGGAGAAGAATGTTCTTCAATCACATAAACTTTTAAACCATTTTTTAGTGTTTTTTCTTTTATATCCAACGGTTTAATCTCTATAAAAGATTGTAGCATAATGAACATTTTGAAATTTTAAAGGTTAAGGGTTTTTATTAGGTGAAATCATTGGACAAAACAGAAAGGTTTTCATTTATCCTTTAAACTTTTGAGCATGCCAAAAGTTAAAACAAAGAAATCCGTAGCTAAAAGATTCAAAATTACAAAGGGAGGAAAAGGTAATAAAATTAAGTGTTTTCATGCTTATCATAGCCATCTCTCAACAGGAAAATCTCCGAAAAGATTAAGAAGATTAAGAAAACCTAAAATTTTAAATAATGTTAGTAAGGATAAAATTTTATATGCCCTTGGTGAAAAGTAGTTTTTGATGAATGATATAAGAGTTTTACCTGTTCTTCCTATCAGAGGTGGTATTATATTTCCTCATAGTATTGTAAATATAACTGTTTCGTCTGAAAGAGGAAAAATTCTTGTTGAAGAAGCCATAAAACAAGGGATTTCTGAATTATTTTCAGTTGGGTATAAATCTAACGAAAAAAATGAAGAATTATTTAAAATTGGAACAATAATAAAAATTGATAATTATTCAAAAGATGAAAAAGAAAACTCTATCAAGCTTGTAGTTTTTGGTTTAAAAAGAGGAAGAATTATTAAATTTATTCAAGAAGAACCATATTATATAGCGGAAATTGAACCTATTGATGATAACGAAATTATTGATAATGAAATGGATATTTTAATGAAAAGTGTTAAGGAAGCTTTCATTAATTTAATGAATAAAATGCCTATTAGATCTGAAAAACAAATAAAGGAAATTTTAAATATTAAAAGTCCTTCAATATTTTCCGATGTTTTAGCTTCGTTTTTAGTTGAGGGACTAGAAGAAAAACAAAAATTATTAGAGACAATTGATGTTAAAGAACGATTGAAAAAAATTTTTGAAATTATTCAAAATCAATTAGAAATACTTAAAGTAAATGAAACTATTCAAGAAAAAGTAAAAGAGGAAATTGAAAAGTCTCAAAGAGAGTACTTTCTAAGAGAACAACTTAAAGTTATACAAAAAGAATTAGGTATTAGTGAAGAACAAAAAGAAATTGATGAAATTGAAGAAAAAATTAAGCTTCTTCCTGATTATGTACAAGAAGTTGCTAAAAGAGAGTTAAATAAATTAAGAAAACTTCAAACAATATCTCCTGAATATCATGTTGTAAGAACTTACTTAGATTGGATTTTGAATTTACCTTGGAATGAGGAAACAGAGGACAACTTAGATATTTCTCATGCAAGAAAAGTTCTTGATGAAGATCATTATAATTTAGAAAAAGTAAAAAGTAGAATTTTAGAGTACTTAGCAGTTAAAAAAATAAAACCTAATGCGAAGGGAGCTATTCTTTGTTTTGTAGGACCTCCTGGTGTAGGTAAAACCTCATTAGGACAATCCATAGCAAGAGCGTTAAACAGGAAATTTATAAGGATATCACTTGGTGGAATAAGGGATGAGGCAGAGATTAGAGGACATAGAAGAACATATGTTGGAGCATTGCCTGGAAGAATAATAAGTGCTTTAAGAAAGGTTAAAGTTAAAAATCCCGTTATTGTTCTTGATGAAGTTGATAAAATTGGTGTGGATTTTAGAGGTGATCCCGCTTCCGCATTATTAGAAGTCTTAGATCCAGAGCAAAATAAGGAATTTGTTGATCATTATTTAGAAATTCCCTTTGACTTATCAAAAGTTTTATTTATCACAACTGCTAATACGACAATGACAATTCCCCCAGCTTTACTTGATAGAATGGAAGTTATAGAAATACCTGGTTATACACTTGAAGAAAAAATAAAAATAGCAAAATTTTATCTTATTCCAAGAGAGATAGAAAATCATGGTTTAAGTAATTATAAAATTGAATTTGAAGATTCTGCTATTGAAGAAATTATAAATAAATGGACAAGAGAAGCAGGTGTTCGTCAGCTAGATAGAAAAATATCAGAAATTTTAAGAAAAATAGCAGTTCAAGTAGCTGAAAAGAATATAAGAAAAAACAAGAATTTTTTAATAAAAAGAACTAATGTTTCCAAATTCTTAGGACCACCACTATTTTATTCAGAAGTTGCTGAAAGGCAAAATGAGGTAGGAGTTGCTATTGGGCTTGCATGGACACCTTTTGGTGGAGATATTATATTTATAGAAGCTTTAAAGATGCCTGGTAAAGGGCAACTAAAATTAACCGGACATCTTGGAAATGTTATGAAGGAAAGCGCTCAAGCTGCTTATTCATTATTAAGAGCAAATTTTGAAAAATGGAAGATAAGAGATAATGATTTTGATAAATACGATGTTCATATTCACGTTCCCGCAGGAGCAATACCTAAGGATGGTCCATCTGCTGGAATAGCAATTTTAATGGCATTAGTTTCTCTATTTTCAAACAGACCTATAAAAAAATTTCTTGCTATGACAGGCGAAATAACTTTAAGAGGAAAAATTTTACCTGTTGGAGGTATTAAGGAAAAAGTTTTGGCAGCAAGAAGAGCTGGTATTAAAGAAATTATATTGCCTAAATGGAATAAAAAAGATTTGGAAGATATTCCAAAAGATGTTCTTAAAGACTTGATTTTTCACTTCGTTGATAATGTTCAAGAAGCATATAAAATTTCATTTGAAAACTAAAGGCAAGAAATGGGGTATTTTTAAGCAGAAAAGCTTAATTTAAAGGCGAGTGGGAGAAATAAAGAATTATTCTAGACACACAATAGGCTTATTTTTGGGTGGGTGGGAAATTATAATCATAATTAAAGCACCTTTAAAATTTGATTATGCCTGTTCTTCTATGGATAATTATAATAATTTTAGTCATTGGAATTGTTTTTTATATAATTCAAGCAATTTTAAACTTTATATTTTCCGTTATATTATATGGACTTATTTTTGCATTAGGTTTTTATCTCTTCTACAAAATGATAACCTATGCAGAAAAGAGGGATATGTCATTATCTGAATTAATAAACGATTTCATTGAAAAAAGTAAAAGAGCAATTTTAGGAAAGAAAAATAAAGACTGACTATGTTTTCAGGGAAAGTTTATGCTTTAAAAACTATGCGTTTGATTACTTCTTTAATTTTGTTGCTTGTGGGGTTAGTTAAGGAGGTTAAGCTATGAGAACGTTAATTTTGTTGATCTCTGCGTTGGCTATCATTTCATGTAGCAAAGAGTCAAGCACAACTCAACCATCTAAACCATATAGTGTATTCAAAGCAACTCTTTCTCCTCAAAATGAAGTTCCTCAACCTTGCCAAGGTGCTACTGGAAGTGGTTCAGCAACTGCTATACTTCAGGAAGATATTCTAATACTATCGGGTAGTTTCTCTGGTTTGCATGATACAGTATTTACGGGGTTATTAGGAGGCATACATATTAATGATGATAAAAAATCTGGTAGTTTTAGTGGTGTTTTTCAACTAATTGGGGAGCTTAATCAATTATGTTAATTGTAATTTTATTGCTTCCTGAATTTACAACAATATATGGTGTTGCTTGCATTAGTTGTCATTTTAATACCCAAGGTTCAGGATTAAGAAATGAAAATGGCTGGGGACAACAGCAAATTTATCTCCCAATACATAACAAGAAAAAGGAAGATTTAATTGAATACAAAATTAACAATTCTATATTTTATGGTTCAGACGTTAGGATTTTTTATCTAAGAATTAGGGATAGTTCATATATCTTTCCTATGCAAACAAATTTATATATAAACTATAAGCCATCAAGCTCTATTGATATTTATGCCAAGTTAGGTTTGAGAGGATTATATGAAGCTTTTGCTGTTCTTTGGAATATACTCTTTTTAAACACATATATAAAAGGAGGCTTATTTCTTCCTAACTATGGATTAAGATATGAAGACCACACATATTTTACAAGAGATTATCTTGATAATAGAATTATTGATAGATATTTTAATAGGTTTGAAAATGGCGGGTTTGAAATTGGTTATGCCTATGAAACTTATCAAATTTCATTCAGTATTATGAATAGTTGGGGAAATTTTCCACTTTATCTATCACAAAATCAAATTATTACAACTAACAATTTTAGAATTTTTCATATTAAAGAAAAATATAATGTTCTTTTGGGATTAACGGGAATTTATAAAGATGAAAATAATTATGTTTTTGGAGGATATGGGGGATTTGGTTTAAGCAATAAAATTTCAACGATTTTAGAATATTCAAAATATCCTAATTTTAATGTTTTGACAAGTGTTGTAAGATATATTTTCAAAAGAGGTATTCATGTTGTTCTTTCATACGATTTTTCAAGTGAAAATAATCAAAGTAGAATTGGTGGTGGTGTTTCTTTGTTTTACATACCAAATCTTGAAATTATGACAAGATACTATTATTATTTTAATAGTTTTGGATTTTTAGCGTTTTCATTGCATTTTGGATTTTAGTCTTATGTCAAATGTAGTAGATTTTGAAAAATTTTTAAAGGATGCTATAAAAAAGAAGTACACAGGAAGACTAATTTTCACAGGACCTGAGGGTGGTGTTGTTAGAGTTGTTCTTGTTAAAGGAAGAATAAAGGATGTAGATAGCACATGGGATTATACACCAAAGGAACTTGAAAGGCTTAAAGTTTGGAAAAAAGGTTCTGTAATTGCAAGGAGCTTATCAGAAGCTGAATTAAAGAAGTACGAAAATGCTCCTGATATAGTTCAAATAAAAGAAAATCCACTCCCAAAAATTATTTTATTTTCCTCTTTTGTTTTTATTACTCTAATAACTTCAATCTTCGTATTTTTGAATTTAGCTAAGAAGCCTAAAACTAATTTAATTAATCAAGAACCTAAGGTTATTGTTAAAAAAGAAACTGTTTTGGTAAAGATTGCAGATACTAATCAAAGAAAAGAGGTTCAAAGAAAGGAAACTACAATTTTACAATTAAGTAAAGAAGAAAAAAGGAAAGAGAACAAAGATACTAATTTGAATGAATTTAAAACTAATTTGCCGAGTGTAGAAGAGAAGGAGAAAAAGAATAATGTTTTTCAATGTAATATAGACTTTGTAAAAACATATAATTTTAAGCTTGAAAGCTTTGAAATAGTTGATTTAAAGCCAGAATTAGATTACTCAAAATATGTTAAAATGTTTTATGCAGGACCATTCTTCTTAGATGAAAATGACACAATAATAGGTAAATTAACCCTTGAAGAAGATTTATTTAAAAATTCAAATGCTATGCTATATATTACAAATGCTGGTGGTCTTATGAGTATAAGTATGGGTTCAATTTTCTTAAATCCTTTAAATAATTCAAAAGGTGATTTTGAAAAGTTTGTAAGTTTATTTAAGTTAGGAAGTGGAGTAAATGGATATAAAGTTTTTATCTCAGGTTATGGTAATTTTTCATTTACTCCATCTAAATCAGATAACTATTTTGTTATTGTTTTGAATTCACCAGAGTTTAAGAAAGTTGAGGTTATTTCTGGTTCTCAAAATTATAAAATAACTGCTAAGGCTTATAAGATGTCTGGTAAGCTTGAAGTAGGAATTAAAAGATGTCAATTATTATCATCTTCTTAGCCTAAAAATGGGCATTTATAAGCCGAAGGCTTATTATTAGGGTAGGCAGGGAAAATATAGAAATAATCACATTTTTAGAACTACTGGACACAGCAGTTTTAAATAGATTTTCATAAGTCATTTTAAAATCAGCTTATAAATCTTCGCCCCCTTATTTCTTTTGATAAATTAAATTAAACTCAATGTAGATTGTATCGGAAACTTGAAGAAAGCCAAAAGTGGGTCTTTCAAGCTTAAAATCTGAAAGCAATATAAAAAATGAGCCATTTACATAAGCATTATTTTCATTAATTTTTAATGATATAGGAACAGATATATTTTTTTGATGACCTGAAAGTTTAAATTTACCAAATATCCATTCATTTCTAATACTTTCAGGAATAAATTCTATGAATTCGTACTTATCAGCATCTATAGTTCTATATATTTGAGCATCTCTAACAGCATTATCAGTTTTTAGTGATTTTGATAGAACTTTTATATAGCCTCCTATTGAATTACCATCGTATTTTATAGTTGAATATATTTCTTCTGCTCTACCAATTACCTTATGAAAAGTCGCATTTGTCCAAAAAGTTATTTTTGATTTCTGATTCACAATTTCAAATATATCTAAAAGTAAGGTCAGTATCATGGCAGTAAGTAAATATATGCTCCTGCTGGACCTCCTGGATAATGACACTTTTTACAACCTTCTATCTCTGAACCACTTGCTTGCATTTCAATAAACTTCGTCCAATGTCTCAACCCTTCCATGATAAGGAAAGCATATATTACCAGTTATATTAAATCTTCCAAGTGTATCAGTTGTGTCAGAAAGCACTTTATTCTTGCTATCTATGACCTTAACGATAACATTTTTTGCTCTTAAATTATATGATGAATCAGTAGGATTTGTGGAAACGAAATAACTAAAATTTATATCATAACAGCTATCAGATGAACCATAAGGAGATTTTGAACAAAACAATAAACCCAGTAATACAATTACCCAAGGATACTTCATACTTTTGAAATTTTAAAGGATAAAATAGGGGGGTGTCCCCCCATTTTCTTGAAACTATTTAATTATCAATTTACCTTTCTGATCGTTAATTATGTAAAAGTAAATGCCTGGTTTTAAAGTAATTTCCTTATTTTCATATAAAATCCCATCAAATTTATAATTAACTGAACCATTTATTGAATATATTCTTATGCTAATTTTTCCTTTTTGTTTAACTTCTAATATAATTTTTTTCTGTTTAATAGCAATATCTACAATTCCATTATTATTTTCAGATATTTCGGTTGGTGTTGTTCCCGAGCATGTTGCATATAACCTGTAATTGGAAGGTGTATTTTCTAATGTTGTCCCATCATCTCTAAATACTACAAGCCCGTATTGTTCGTTATAGCCATCAACAGGACCACTTGCAGGGATAGTTATTGTGGCAGTAGGATTAGCAGTTCCTGATAAGTAATAAGCAGCAGCTCTTGTTTGAAAAACATAATCGTTTTGTGTTCCTCTTTTAGGTGCAAATATAGCCATTCTAACATTGCTAAGTGTTCCACTTGTCCTCTCTAAGGTAATTACCCACCCATTTGAACATGTTTTATCAAATACTAAATCCCATGCCCTTATTAAATCTCCATTATTGAATGTAAAGGTTATAGGAGAGCCAATCGGAGAACAACTTGTTGAAGTACAAATTTGACTAATTGTTATTGAATCACCATCCCAAGCTTGTGCATAACCTGTAAAGTTATTTGGAACAGCCCATGTTCCAAACATAGGAACCCTTGCCCACCACCAAGCAGTATAATAGGAAGGATAAGCTAAATAAAGTTTATTAAAATCAATTAGGACAAAATCTGTTAGAGGTCTATTCTGAGCAGAAACAACCCATATACCATCATAACCACCATTAGAACCATTACATATATCTGCTCTTGTTAAACTAGCTAAATCTTTATGTAAATCCGTTAAATATATATTAGGATTTTGGTCAGTTGGAGAGTTATTGGCAAAGGCAAAAACTGTCCATCTATAAGCATTATTGTGCTGCCATCTGAAAACTCCTCCAAATGGATATTTATAAAATAGTCTATATTGAATAGGTGAATTTACTTTTTCTACTTGGAAGTAAATTGTGTCAGTATCTCTACCAACATTCAATCCAGCCCATGCAATAGCCCTTCTTAAACTTGTTCCTGTTGGTGGATAGATTACCCTACCTTCACATCCATTATATCCTGTTCCAGAACCAACATCATTTATAAGAGCAAAACCTTCACCTCTTTGATAAGTAGGATTATTAGGGTCATCAGTTCTAAACAATTCAATTGCTAAGTCCTTGTTTGTTGTTTGAGAATTAAGAGCATAAACAATATATGGTGTGTCTGAGTACATAGGACTATCCCATCCCCAAAGTCCCCATTTTCTTTGATTTATAAAGATCCAACCTTCCCAGACAATACCTTTTGCAAATGTATCTATATATGCTGTTCCCCATCTTGGACTTGAACGAGAAGCAAGACAGTTATTAGCATTTGGGTTATTCGGAACAGGAACACCTGCTAAGCAAACATCATATAATATATTTGTCGTATCACAAGTAGGACCTCCATTATAATAAAATCTATGGTCCCAGCATTTATTTTGATTTATTATTTGATAAGTGCTCGCAATAGCCCACCAAGTGTAATTATTGGAATTACTCACAAGAACTTCTGGATAGGTTATAGGTGTTGTGCAAGTGTTTCCTTGAAGTGTCCATCTTCTAACACTATCTGCCTGCCATGTCGTATTGTTGATAGTTTTTGACCATATAAAACCAACACCATTACTACCAAAACTGTATAAGGTTGTTGAGAAATTGCTATAATCACACACTGTTTGAATATAAAAGCCTCCTCCTTTGTCTCTAAATAAACCAGGTTCATAAATTTTAGGATAACTCTTTAAAAATATATTGGGAATAGCAGAAAAGGTTATAGATTTTGGACTTTGAGATGCTATTGCTCTTGGAAGTTCATAAACTTTACCTTCCATTCTATCAGTTTTTTGAACATCTGATATAAAGGTTATTAACCATATACTCTCTCCTCCTTCATTTTTAAATTTTAAAGCATAATAAGTAACCCATCTTTTGCCTTGGGGGGCTTAATAAGATATCCTTTAAAATATAGTTATGAACGACAGAACCTTCGTTATAGCAGGTCATATAGGAAGTGGTAAAACTACACTCCTATCACAAATTCTAAAAATCACAAATGTTATTCAAAGAGCAGAAAAGTCAATTCTTGATTATGACCCTATTGAACAATCTAAAAATATGACAATAAATTTAAAAGTTTTCAAAACAAAATATAAAAACTATGATTTTCAATTTATTGATACACCAGGATTTATTGAACTTGAAGGTGAGCTTATGAGTGCAACAAGAGTTGCTGATAATATGCTAATAGTTGTTGATATTTCTATGGGACTTGAAGTTGGAATAGAAAGAGCATTTGAAGAAGCAAAAAAATATAATTTACCTATTTTCTTTGCAATAAACAAATGTAAAAGCTATGAAAAGGATCCAGAAGAAATTGTTAATTTATTAAAGAAGAAATTTGGAAAGCAAGTCCATCCAATTCAAGTTCCTATTGGAATTGGAAACAATTTTAGTGGTGTTTTCAATATCACTGATGGTAATTTTGAAAATCTTGAAGAAAATTTAAGAAAAAGAGCAGTTGAAGAATATAATGAATTTATTGAAGCAGTTGTTGAAACAGATGATGAATTACTTGAAAAATATATGGAAGGAAAGGAAATAACAAAAGAAGAAATACATTTAGCATTTAGAAAAGCAATTGATAATAGTTTGTTTTATCCTGTTTTATTTGTTGATGCATTAAGTGGTATTGGAATTGCTGAACTTTTAGATTTTATAGGAGAATATGGATTATCATTTGAGGAAAGATTTGATGATAAAAACTTTACATCAATTTTAATTTTCAAAACTTATTCCGAAGCTCACTTAGGAGAAATGTTTTTATTTAGAGTTTTTACGGGGAAGGTTTATAACGGAATTGAACTAAAAAACAAAAGAACCGAAACTATTGAAAAAATATCACATTTATTTATACCATTTGGTAAGGAAAGAAAGGAAGTTAATGAACTAAAAAGAGGTGAAATTGGTTTATTTTTAAAATTGAAAGATAGCAAAACAGGAGATACACTTTCTAATGACAGTGTAGTTTATGAATGGGTTAAATATCCAGAACCATTATATGTTATTGGAATTAAACCAAAAACAAAAAAAGATGAAGAAAAACTTTCTGAATCATTACAAAAAATTATGGCTGAAGACCCAACATTTACATTTAAATATGACCCCCAATTAAAACAAACATTACTTTATAGTCAAGGAGAAGTTCATGTAAATATCATATTTGAAAAATTAAAACAAAGGTTTAATGTAGAAGTAGAAAAAGAAAGAGCAAAAGTTCCTTATAGAGAAACAATTAGAAAGAGTGCAGAAGGGCTTGGAAAATATATTAAGCAAACAGGTGGAAGAGGTCAATATGGTGTCGCTAATATAAGAATTGAACCACTTGAAAGAGGTAAAGGTTATGAATGGGTAGATAAAATTTTTGGAGGTGCTATTCCAAAAGAATATAGACCATATGTAGAACAAGGTGTTAAAAAAGCTATGGAAGAAGGTTTTGTTCTTGGTTATCCAATGATAGACATAAGAGTTACATTATTTGATGGTAAGTATCACGAAGTAGATTCCTCAAACTTAGCATTTGAAATAGCAGGAAGTTTGGCATTTAAAGATGCTGTAAGTAAAGCAGAACCTTATGTTTTAGAGCCAATTTACAATGTTGAAATTTATTCCCCTGAAGAGTACATAAGTGATGTAATTTCTGAAATTAATAGTAGAAGAGGTAAAATTTTAGGAATAGAAACAAATAAAATTATCAGTCAAATGCCACTTGCTGAATTATATGATTTTTTACCTGCATTAAGAGCAAAAACAAAAGGAAGAGGTAGATTTAAAATGGAATTTTCACATTATCAAGAAGTTCCTATAAATCTTGTTAAGCAGTGAAAATTTTATTAGTTGGTAAAAATGGATTACTTGGAAGTGAATTTGATAGAATTATTGAGAGTAATAAATTATCGCTTTCAAGAAATGAACTTGATATAACGAAATTAAGTGATGTTTTAAAAGTTGTTAAGGAATATAAACCTAATGTGATAATAAATTGTTCAGCAATTAGTAATGTTGATTATTGTGAAGAAAATATAGAACAAGCAATTTTAGTAAATACAATTGGTGTTGAAAATTTACTTATTTCAGCTATTGAAACAAAAGCATTAATCGTTCATTTCAGCACAGATTATGTATTTGATGGAAATAAGAATAATCCCTATACAATTTACGATATTCCAAATCCCATAAATATCTATGGTATTAGTAAGCTTTTAAGTGAAAAAGTTATTTTAAATAGTGGTTATGAAAATTATTTAATTATTAGAACAAGTTGGTTATTCGGCAAAGGTAGAAGTTCATTTATAACGAAAATTTTAAATTTATTAAATCAAGATGTTATTTATATGACAGGACAAATTTCAAATCCAACTTATGTCAAAGACTTAGCTCAAAGAGTAATGAAAATGATATTTAGAGATTATAGAGGACTTTTCCACTTAACAGGTAGTTTAAGCGTTTCAAGATATGAACTTACAAAATTTATCCTTGGAAAATTTAATTATAGAGGAAAAATTATTTTAGTTGATGATTTTCCTTCAAAAGCAAAGAGACCAAAATTTTCTTCCTTAGATAATTACCCATTAGAGCCATTAAGAGATTACAAAAGTGCCATTGAAGAGTTTTTAAGTGATATTATTTCTACTTAATTTTTCTTAAAATTTCATCAACCTTATCAGGTGTTATACGAACTTCTCTTGGTTTTGGACCATCAGCAGGACCAACAATTCCAAGCTCTTCAAGTTGATCAATTATCCTTGCTGCTCTTGCAAAACCAACTTTTAATTTCCTTTGTAAAAATGTTGCAGATGTTGTTTTCCTACCCGCAATTAATTTAATAGCTTCTTTCAATAGTGGGTCATAACTACCAGAAAACTCTAAAATTTCACTTTCTTCCTCCTCCTCAACATAAGCAGAAAATTCTTCTATTGGTTGATAATAATCACTTCTAATTTCTTCAATTGATTGAATAATCTCTTCGTCTTTCATATTCAAATTCAAATAATTTTTAATTAAATTAGAAACAATAGCTTGTTTTTCTTCAAGAGCGATATCATCATCTCTACAAAAAACACTAACATATCCATCATTGATAATTTTATAAATAAGTTCTTCATTTGTTTTTGAAAACTTTTCTAAAAACTTTTGATTTAAATAATCAAATGTAATTTTATTAACCATTCTAATAATTTCATCTTCTGAAATAAAAGCACCATGTAATCTTTGAGGTTCAGATGAACCAGGAGGAATATAAAGCATATCACCTTTACCGAGTAATTTTTCAGCTCCCGTCGTATCAAGAATAACTCTTGAATCAACTTTTGAAGGAACTTTAAAAGCAATTCTAACAGGAAAATTAGCTTTAATTATTCCTGTAATAACATCAACTGATGGTCTTTGCGTTGCAACAATTAAATGTATTCCAACAGCTCTTGCCATTTGAGCAAGTCTTGCTATTGGTCCTTCAACCTCTTTCCCTTGCGTTAAAATTAAATCAGCAAATTCATCAATAATTATAACAATATATGGTTTATAATCACCAGTTTTATTATTATAGCTTTCAAGACTTTTAGCGCCAACTTTTGATAATAATTTATATCTATATTCCATCCAAGCAACAGCCATTTTTAGAACTTTAACAGCCATTTTTCTATCTCTTACAACAGGCATAAGCAAATGTGGAATTCCTTCATAAAGTGATAATTCAACCATCTTAGGGTCTATTAATAAAAATCTAAGTGTTTTTGGAGTGTTTTTAAGGATTAAACTTGCTATAATTGTGTTTATACAAACTGACTTTCCTGAACCTGTTGAGCCTGCTATTAATAGATGAGGCATTTTAGATAAATCTTCATACCTTGGTTTTCCATCAACTTCAACACCAAGAGCAAATAATAATGGTTTCTTTGAATTTATAAATTCTTCATTTTCTATAAGTTTTTTGAAATAGACAATTTTTCTTTTCTTATTTGGAACTTCAATACCAATTAAACCTTTATTCGGAAGTGGAGGAGTAATTCTAACATCAGATGATTTTAATCTTAATGTTAAATCATCAGCTAAGGATTGAATTTTTGAAAGTTTTATACCAGCAGCGGGTTCAAATTCGTACCTTGTAATAACAGGTCCTATTGTCCAACTTATAACCCTACCTTTTATATTAAATTCTAAAAATTTTTCCTCTATAAGTTTTGATAAATTTTCAAATTCAAGCTCTGAATTATCTTCTTCAAACTGAAAACTTTCAACAATATCTTTTCTAAAAACAAGTTGAGGTTTTGATTTTTCCTCTTTTACCTCCTCAAAAACAAAGTTGCTTTTATTCTCTTCAACAACAACATCATAATTTTCTTCTTTTTCTTGGATTTGTTCATTATTAGTTGATTTTTTAGATTTCATTAAAAACGGTTTTGTGCTTAAATACAAAATAGCTAAACCAATAAAGAAAAAAACTGGATATTTGAAAAATCCAATATATTCATCAATAAAATTTGGAGATTTAAAAGGAAGTTGAAGGAAAAATAGAGAAGCTAAAACACTAAAAAATAATCTCATATAATTTTGATGAACTATCGGAAACACAGCTAATGAAAGAATAATAATAATGCTAAAAAATTTTGTAAAGAATGTATTTAAAAATTTTGAAACTTCATATCCAATAATTCCCGAAAAATTCAAATAAGGCTCTTGGTTTGGATTATAAGAAAAAATCCCTAAAATTGACAAAATCAAAACGAAAACAAATAAATAATATAAAATCCTACTTCGGTTTATAAATCTCAAATAGTAAGAGATAAAAACAAAAGATAAAAAAATTAAGATGCCCACTACTTCTTCATCTTATATCTTGTTATGTACCTCTTTTCAAGTTTATTATCATTTATTCCAATTGGAAATAGAAATCTATAACCTTCTGAATAATCAGGTTTATCAGTCAGATAAACTACAAAATGTGGAAGCTTCGTCCAATTATCCTTACTGCCTTCCAATCTTATACTATGTTCAGCAATACCAATGCTAATTACTGGTTTATTACCTTTATATTCAAGAAGATTATAACAACCCACTTGATTACCATTAAATAAAAACACTGCATTATCTATAACGAGAATTTCAGCATTATTATAAGAATAATAAACTGCATTAAAATCGTCCTTATTTTCAAATGCACAACCTGTAAATTTACCTTTATAATAAACCTTTATAAGTTTTGAGTATTCTAAATGAATATTCCCGAAATCCGTTTTCTTTTTCTTTATATCATCAGTTATATTTATTTTATCAATGACAGAAAAAATTTTCTTTATATCATCTTGACTATATGCAACAACTTGAAGCTCATCATCATTATAAACTTCCCTTTCATCAGCTATTTTATATATTTGAGAAAGGATAAAAAATAACATATGAAAATTTTAAAGGATTTTAATTATTTACTCGTGTTGTGTCCAATAATTATGTCTAACCCTAATTTAGCAAAATTTTAATTAAATTTTAGGCTAACCTAAAAAATAATTTTTTATGCTTTAAAATTTTAAATCTAAATTTTAAAAACTTATGCTTTAAACTTTAAAAGGAGGTTAAAAAACTATGATAATTCTTCTAATTGGACAAATTCAAAACCCTGATTTTGAAAATTGGAGTTATATAACAAGAGATATTCCTTTTGCGTGGGATACAATAAAAAATACAAATGCTAATTGTTTTTGGGAAAAAGATAATACAACTTATAGAATCGGAAGTTCTTCTATAAAAATTACAATAAATAATCCATCTATTAGCGGTTATTCGTGTGCTATTGGACAAGCAAAAGGTATAACACCCAACACTACTTATAATATATCTACTTGGATTTACGATAATGACCCTAATGTATATGCAAGATTATATGTTGCCTGTTATGACAATAATCAAAATCAGGTTGATTGGAGTTTTATAGGTTCAAATTCAAGTGATAATCCATTTTGGCAGCAAATTTCAGGAACTTATACAACACCTGCTAATTGTAATTATATAGATATTCAAATAAGAACTTATGGAAATAGTGGAAGCATAAATGTAGATGGAGTTAGCTTAACAACAGGTAGCCCTCCATCTGAATTAAATGAAAGTTTTAATAGTTATCCACCAAGTCAATGGATTGAAGTGGATTTAGGAAATTTATTACAAATGAGAGCAAGTGCTTGTCCATTTTCAAGTGATAATAATTGCTTTGGAATAAAATTCAGACAACAAGACCAAGACTCATCAAAATCAGGATTATCTTATTTAATGACAGATACACTTGATTTCAGTTCAATTCAACCTGAAACACTATTATTCTATTGGAGAGTAAATACTAATAGTCCTGCTCAAACTATACCCTCTACTGATTCTATTAAAGTTGAAATATCAACGGATTTAGGTAATAGTTGGAATAGTTTGTGGAAATGGAATGGAAGTCTATTAACAACTGCTCAATTAGTTTCAATTCCACTTGATAGTTATAATGGACTTGAACAAGTTTTAATTAGATTTTCATTTTATAAAAATTCAACAAGTGGAAGTTCAACAACATCAAATAGATATTTTAATGTAGATTCAGTTAAGGTTAAAAATTCTTATATTTCAAGATTTAACAGACTTACAAATAGCTCTTTTGAAACTTGGCTTTATACAACAAATGATATGTTTCCCAATTATTGGAGAAAGTGGAATAATACTGCACCAGAAGATAATGGAAGAACTGCTCAACTTTGGATAAAAAGAGACACATTTAGATATAGTGGAAATTACTCTTTAAGAGCATTCTTTACAACAATTTTAAACCCATTTATTGAACAAAAATTTTCAAATCCATTTAACAATTGTTCAAATTATCCAATAAGTGAGGTTGATAGTTTTGTAGTTATTTCAAATGTAAGATTTTATGATAATGATACAAAAGCAAAAGCAAGAACAGGAATTGTATGGTACTATTTAAATAATACCCAATCAGATTATCCTAATAATTATACAACAAATCAAACAAATTGGCAATTATATCAAAATAATTCAAAATTCATAGGTCCTAAACTTGGTGGAAATAACTTTGATTCAATTGCTTTTAGAATAAGATTTTATAATGAAGGTTCATTACCAAATGCGGAAGATGGTGGTTTAATTTATGTTGATAGTGTTAATTTTAAAATTTATTGTTATGTAGGAAATATAACACCTATTGATGTTGTTGAATATCAATTTAACGAATTTATTAACTACATTAGGATAAATATAAATGGTGTTGAAATTTCAGCTAAAAAACCAATTAAAATTTCAATTTATTCAATAAATGGCACAAAAATTTATCAATCAGATATAGAAAATAAGAAATTTATAAACCTTAAAAAGGGTGTTTATGTTTTGCTAATATATAACCAAAACAAAATGATATTAAAAAGGAGGTTGGTGATATGATGCTCTTTATAATATCACAAATTTTCTATGAAGGTTTTGAAGGGACTCAATTTCCACCCAGTGGATGGACAAATACGGGAACAAGGAACTTCAAATGGGTAAGAAGGACAAGTGGTGTGGTTTTTGGAACTGCTTCCGCTGGTGTTTCAGTTGCTCAAACTTCAAGAGACAGTGGAACTGCAATTCTTCAAACACCACTTATAAACCTTCCATCAATAAACCCAAATGATACAATAATTTTCTCATTTTATTATAAACTTCCATCTGTTGGAGGTGCTTTTGATACAAGATTTAGATCAACAGATACCTTAAAAGTTCAAATATCAAATGATGGCAATAATTGGACAAATTTAATTGTTTGGGATTCAACAAGTTTATATACAGGAGCAAATAATCAACCAAAAAAAGTTCAATTTAATATATCCTCCTATCAAAATACAAATATCTATATTAGATGGATTTTTATAGATAAAACTTATGATACAGTTAATTACAATTCATATTTCAATATAGATTCGGTTTTTGTAGGTGTGAAAACTACTAAATCCCTTGAAAGTAAAAATAATTTTATAAAAATTATGAAAAACACAATAGAAATAAATCCAACTGAAAAACCATTAAAATTAGAAATATATTCGCCAGATGGCAAAATCATTTATTCCACCTATACTAATCAGAAGAAATTATTATCTTTAAGGAAAGGGATATATTTCATTATTGTTTATGATAATAAGAAAGTTGTTTTAAGAAAGAAAATTGGTTTATGATAATTGAAGTTTATTTTAGTGGGGGCTTTATGCCCCCTGAAAGTGTAATAATAAATGCAATAAATAATGCTCAAAAAACCATAGATGTTAGTATATATAGTTTTTGGGGAAGTCCAACAGCTGATAACATAAAAAATGCTCTAATAAATGCTAAAAACAGAAATGTAAGAATAAGAGTAATAGCAGAAAATAATACTTCAAATCCAAATTCCCAAAGTTATCCTTATATATTGTCTTTAATAAATAATAACATTCCGGTTCTTTTTGATAGTTTATCTTCTATCGGTTATGGATGTCCAAATAATAGTGGTTATCTAAATCATCAAAAATTTATAGTTATTGATAGTCAAATTGTTTTAGTTGGTTCATTTAACTTAACTTATAATGCATTAAACATAGATGCTAATGATTTATTAAAAATTAATGATAGAAATTTAGCTATTAGATTTATAAAACAATTTGAAATGATGTGGGGAAGTAATGGAAATCTTCCAAATTTATCAAATTGTAAATTTCAAAATTATAAATATGACTTAATGGAACATACATTTTATTATAATAACCAAATTTTAGATTCAATAAAGATTTTTTTCTCTCCAAAAGATGGAACATATAATGTTATTTCAAATCTCATTCATAATTCACAAGGTTCAATATATTTAGCTATGAATAAATTTACTTTATGTGATTATAGAGATTCATTATTTCCAAAGAAAAATTACACTTTCATTTTAGTTGATAATGGCACATGGAATGATAAACCCGTTTTGAATATAAGAGGACAAAATATAACGCCTGATGCTTATTGCCAAAATAAACCTTGGAATCCTCCCGGAAATATATTAAAAGATAATATCCCAAATAATGGTATTCTTCATTATAAATTTGCCATTTTTGATAAATATATTGTTCTTACAGGTTCAATGAATTGGACATATAGTGGAGCAAATTACAACGATGAAGTTATTATAATCATATATTCTAAATTTTTAGCTAATGCTTATTTTGATGAATTTAATAAAAGATGGATACAAGCGGGAGGCTCTTCTAATAAGAATGAAAATATTACTTTTAATGATAATGAAGTGGAAATTTATAGTATTGATGGTAAGTTAGTTAAAAAGCTTAAAAAAGGTGTTTATATTATCAGATTTAAAAATGGAAGTTATAAGGTTATTGTAAATTAAAATGGCTATGAAAAAGCGTGTAATTTTTATATGTACCCATAACTCGGCAAGGTCAATAATGTGCGAAGCAATTTTAAAACATTTATATGGAGATTATTATGAGGTTTATTCTGCTGGAACTAATCCAACAGGTATAAAAGAATTTACAAAAGTGGTTTTGAAAGAAATAGGAATAGATATTTCTGATTTATATTCTAAAAGTATTGATGAATTTCATAGAAAAAAATTTGATTTTGTTATAACTGTTTGTGATAGTGCTAAGGAAACTTGTCCATTCCTTCCAGTTGGAAAAAATTATATTCACAAAAGTTTTAAAGACCCTTTAACTCTTGAAGATTTTAGGGAAGTTAGAGATGAGATTTATGAATGGATTAAGGAATTTTTTAAGGTAGAGGGGGCTTAATAACTACCTGGCATTACGCACATATCAGTTTAGGGGTAGAAGGATATGGATTATGAGTGATAAGCTAACTTTTATGCCCCTTCCTCTTTAAACGAGCGTTGTATATTATTCCATCATAAGCCTTGTTTTATTATATTTTCTCCACCCACCCTGAAATAAAGGCTATACCTTTAAAATGCCCATTTTTCGGCTATGGGGGGCGGAGCCCCCTATAAAAAACCCGCAATAAAATTATTACACTGATATCTACTGAATACCAACTACCTTAACATTCTTCTACCTGTACTTTCAATTTCAGTTTCTCTCTTAGAAGGAGGTTTAAATTGCTTACTAAAATTATATTGTAAAACAAAATTTAAATTTACACGTTCAAAATTATTGTACTTATAGGTAGAGTAATTATTTCCTTTGATATTTATTTCATACTTATAAATTCTAAAAGGGTCTTGTGCCATAAGGATTAATGAAAAGTTTTTTAATTGTGTCATAAAAGCTATTTCGCTATACATTTGAGGTCCATATGTTCCCCAAACTGCCTCTTGAGGAGAAACATAATCAAATCTTGCTTGTATAAATCCTAAAAGAGCAAAAATTGTTAATGATAATGAGCTACCATATTCACTTGAATTTATATTACTATAAGAATATCTTCTGTAATATGGACTTAAAGCAAGGTTCAACTTTCCATTAAATAAATTAGCTTCAATACCTATTGAAGTTCCATAATCATAACCTTTTCCTGCATTTATAAATCTTTTCAAATTAGTCTTGCTTGTACTATCATATGGATATTCCTCTATGTCTATAATATTTTCTCTTAATGATGTGTAAATTTCAGGATTTAATGATATATTCCCTAATAATAAATTAGCTCCAAATTCAAGAGCATTTGAATATTCTGGAAGAACATTTATATTACCTTCAACTATTTCAGTTCTCGATTCAATACTTTTCACAGGTAAAAACATAGTTTCATTTGGTCTAAAAATACGACGAGATAAACCAAAATAAAAACTATTATTACCATATGGTAAGGATAGGTTAAGTGTTGGGAAAAGAGATAAATATCTAATTTCTATGGGTTGATTTTGTGTGCTAACATTGAAAATTCGGTTTATATACTCTAAGCGAAGACCAATTTTATAATTTACATTTCTAAAACTTGAAGACAAAGTGCTATAAAATGCATGAACTTGGTCATTACCTTCATAAGTATAGTTTGGAATTTGCGGGAAGTAAGATAAGTTTCTTTCAAATTCGTTTTGAGATTTAGAAGAGAAGATTGATAATTTATAACCTGTATTTAGTTCAAAATTTCCAAAATTAGTTATATATTTAATCTCACCATATCCATAACCTTGATTGAAGTTTCCAATTGAACGAATATATCCATCAGAAGCACTATCAGAAGTATTTAGATTTCTTGGAAAATAATAACTATAAAATGTAAGTGAAACTTTATTATTTTCATCAATTTTTCTATCATAACCAAGAAGAAAATTACCCATCAAGTAAGATGATTGAAAGTTATTTATAACATTAAAATTATTGTCATTTAAAGTATAAATGTACGAAGAAATAGGTTTGAGATTTTTATAAGTTCCTCCTAATTCAAATGTAATCTCATCACTTTGAGATGGCAAAAACTTAAAACCTATATTAGTCATTCCTATAATTGCTTGATTCTTAGAGTATCCATTTATAATAACACTATCACTTTGAAAAACATATTTACCATAAAGCATCATTTTTAAAATTTGTCTTGTCAATTGTAGTCTTATATATGGTTGAAATTTGCCTGTATTTAAGCCTATAAGGGCGTTTATATCACCACCAAGATAGGAGTTCAAAGTTCCTTGCAAATTTATACCATATCCACTTTCCTTCCTGCGTTTTAATATAACATTTATTATAGCATTTCCTTCTGCATCGTATTCAGCACTTGGATTTGTAATAACTTCTATTCTCTCTATTTGAGATGCTGGTATATCTTTAAGAGTTAGATTTGTAGGACGTCCATCAACAAGCAAAAGGTACTTATTACTACCTCTAACTTTAACATTACCTTGGGGGTCAACTTCAACGCCTGGAACACCTTTTAAAACATCAGAGGCACTTCCAGCCTTACCTACAATATCAGCATTTGGTTGAACAACTTTCTTATCCAACTCGTAGCGCACTTTTGAAGGCTTAGCTTCAACTACTACTTCCTTTGTGGTTATAGGTTTAGGAGATAAAATTATATCCCCTAAATTTGTATCAGCTTTTATTACAAGAGGTCCAATAACCTTCTTCTGATAACCTATGAATTCCACAGATAATAGGTATTCGCCAGGTTTGATATCCTTTATTGTGAAGATGCCATCTTCATTAGTATAAGTTCCTCCAATTTGTGAAGAATCTGGAAGCTTTTGAACAATAACCACTGCATAGGCCATAGGCTTAGCGCTTTCTTCATCAACAACCTTTCCAGAAATTGTCAAACTTATTAGAATCGTCAATGCCATACCTAATAATTAACGAAAAAGACTATAAAAAAGTTTCAAGTTAAATTCCATAACTTTCCTTCTTTTATTTCAAAAATTTTATCAAAATCTTTAAATAAACTTTCATAACTGTGAGTCACTACAATAATTGTTTTCTCTCTTAAAAGGGATAAAATTTTATTAGCAACTTTTGGAACGCTTTCCTTATCAATATTTTCAAAAGGTTCGTCAAAAATGTAGCAATCAGCTGGTTTTGAGAGTGTTAAAGCAATAGAAAATTTCTTATATTGACCAGCAGATAATTGTGAAGGTTTTCTATCCGTAGGCAATTCAAAATACTTTAAAAGTTCTAATAAAACCTCCTTGTTAAAAATTTCAATAATATTCAGATATTCAAAGATGGGAATGTCTGGTATATATTTAGGCAATAGAGATATATCATTAAATGTAATAACTTCACCATGCTTAGGCTCTAATAAACCTGCAATTATTTTAAGTAAAGTGCTTTTACCTGAACCATTTGGACCTACTATTAAAATTTTTTCTCCTTTGTAAATTTCTAAATTTATTCCTTTAATTATTTCTTGGGAATCATAAGAGAAATAAACATTTTTCAAAATTATTAAATTCCCTCTTTTTACTCCATCTGTTTTGGAAATTTCCAAAACTTCATCAATCCTTCTTAATTGAGAAAATCTACTTATTGCCTCTGAAACTGAATCGAAAATTACACCAAGAGAAGAATAAAAAGGATAATATGCAGAGAAGAAACCAAAGAAATCACCAGCTGTTATCTTTCCAATAAACAAGAGGTAAATGTTTATGCCAATAAAAGTTATTTGAACAATAACATTAGCAATTCTACTTAAAAGTTCATAGTTTTGGTTAATTTTTGTGAATTTATATAAGGTATTTAAAAATTCAGAGGCATACAAAAGAATATGATAAGTAATAAACTTAATGAGATTAAATATGTTTATAAATTCAAAGGATTTTAATGCATCAGCTAAAACTCCCCTAAGTTGTGCCTCCGTTTCCATCCTTTTTACTGACAAACTGGCAACTTTATTTTGAAAGCTTAATGTTATAACGAAGGATATTATAAGCATAGGAATAATTACAATTGTTGAAATTGGTGATAGAATAATCATAGCTATTAAACGGGATATTAAGCTCATAATAGAGCTTGAAATTGTAAAAATCAATGATAATATAGATATTATAATCTCTTGTGGCTCTTCATATATACGACTTAAATAATAACCTGTGTCCCTTTTAGAAACTTCCAAGTATGGCAAGCGATAATAATATGGTAGTAATTTTTCTAAAATATAAAACCTAATTTTGTTTTCAAATTTAGTTCTAAAAAGCATATAAAAATATTCTACTATTAATACAAAAAATCCCAAAATAACAAATATAGAGAAAAATACTAAAAATTTATAAAAATTCTTCTCCTGTAATGCAATATCAAAAAGGTACTTTTGAATGATAGGCTCAAAAAAGCCAATTGTTGGAAATAATATAACTAATAGGAAGAGAATAAAAAGTATAGATAAAATAAATTTTTTAATAACTTCCTTTAAAAGTCCCATAGTGTTCGTGATTCTCTTCTATCCTTAAATCTAAGTAGGAAATCCAATACACCAGCAGAACCTGTACCCCAATCGTCTGTAAAATCTTGATAATTATCCGTAGGATATAATATTTCCCCATTTTCACTTTCAAAAGCAAACAACCTTAATCCATCCAATACCTTACTTATTCTTGTTCTCTTTCCAAGAAATAGTTCAACATCTAAAAGACTTTCGCCTAATCCTGCTAACCCCAAAAGTTGCCCACTAAAAATTGTAAATTTTCTCTCTAAATCGGGTAAAGCCCTGTTTATATAATCCAAAATCCAATTTTCTTTAAATATCTTATATAATCTAACTAAAACCCCTACAACCCCAGCACTACCATATTCAACATATGGTAATAGCGTAGTGCGACCCTCTTCACTTGGCCAGCTTAGGTATCCATTTACTTCTCTTCCTGCTTTTAAAGTGTGTTTTAGGAACTTAAAGGATGCTTCTTTTACCCTTTCATCTCTAACAATTTCGTACAATTTTCCAAGAAATAGAGATATACCTGCTCCACCATGACCATAACCAAACTTTATTGAACCATCAAATGAAGGCAAGAAAAGCGTACCATTATCTTCCTTAGCATTTCTCAAAAGCCATTCATAACATTTCATAGCCTCTTTAAGAAAAATTTCTTCTTTTGTCCCATAATAAAACTTTAAGTTAGTAAATCCATATCCAGCGACACCGTAGAATATACCTCCATCCCCGTAAATTAATTTATGTTCCCAAGCCTTTTTTAGAATACTTATTGACTCCTCAAACATTCCCATGTCCCACAAAGTCCAAGCCAATCCACATAAACCAACATACAAACCTGGCGGTGTCTCATCCTTCTCAAGTTTCAAAATCATATCAAGCCAATCTTTTGGGGGTGAAATATTTAAGCGTTTGAGAACATAGTAAATACCTGTATAACCATAAGCAAATCCAAAAGGAACTAAACCATTCAAATCAGCATAAATTTTAAGATTGTTATTTTTTAATCGTTTAATTAGTCCGCTTATCAAATTATTAATCTCAATATCAATTTTGGGTTTTCTTGGTCTTTTTAAAACTTTGGCAGTCCCTATTATACGCTTAACTAAAATAGTTGGTTTATTACGAACATTTGGATTATTAGACAAATTTTTTTTGACAATCTCCTTTATAGTCTTAGGCAATTTATATTCGTAAAGTAAGTTTTCAAAAAATTGGTCCCAAAGTTTTGGTGCCAAATGGAATAGATGATTATTTGTAAAAAGAAGTGAATGAATGATCATTGCAAAGGCATAATAATCGTCTTCGTATCTCGGTTTTTCACCTTTGACAACTTGTGGGGAAGCCATGCCAGGTGTGAAAACATTGTAATAATTATCACTTCCTATAATATAAGCTCCTTCAAAGTCTATAAACTTAACTTTAAGCGTTTGCAGGTTCAAAAGGATATTATTGGGTGATATATCAACTACCACTATTTTATTAGAATGAAATGTTTCTAAGGCTATTGCAATGTTTTCAATTATTTTCAAAAACTTATTAAGCCATTCCTCTCTATCCTTATCAGTAGCATTCGTATTTAAAACTGGAGCATATAAAGCCACAAAAGAGCGCAAATCTATACCATCAACAAATTCTTCAACCAAAAACCAATGCTCCCATTCTTGAAATAGTTCATAAGGTTTTGGAACTATATCCGTATCTTTCATTCTATTTAAAATTTCATATTCTTTTTTAAGAAGCATCACAGCATCTGTTCCTTTTTCGTCCATACTTACATATGGTCTTGCCTCTTTTATAACAACCCTGTTTCCACCAATTATATCCAAAGCCTCATATACTCCACCATTATTTGAGAATTGTATTGCAGATATAACTTTGTATTTCCCTTTTAGAATAATCTCACGAGGTGGCTTTATAGGTTCGTTTCCAAATGGGTCCTCAACCCATGGTGGAATGGAATAATATGGAAGGCGAATGTCATCATAAGGTTTACCATCAGGTGTTAATATAATTGGAACTTTTGTTCCATCTACTTTTATTCTTTCCCTTAAAACAAATCCTCCATATCTATAATATAACACCCTACAATCCTTGTATCTCATATCAGAAAGAATATATGGTCCAACCATATCTTTCAAATTCTCATAAAGTCTTTCCAATAATTCTTTAAATGTTTTATCATCAGGAGGATAAATAGTTATAAATTTACCACTTCCACCCCTCTGGAATATACGAGAATTACGAAGAGCTAATGTTGATTTATCCTTTAAGAACTTGAAATTTACGCTAAAAGAACATATAATTGGAACCGAAATACGAAGTATCTCCTCTGCATTTAAGACTGTTGCACTTATATGGATTTTCCAACCCTGCTCTGGAAAGTTGTTTTCTTCACTATAACAAAAAATCCAATCATTTATAGGACTTAACTTCCAATCTTTCGGAATAATATTTTTAACTAATTCAATAAAATCGTCTACTTCTTCTTTACGAAACATTCAAGACTTAGGGAAGATTTAAGGTTTAATCTTCCACGCTTTTTCTTTCCACAACCCGTTCCAAATATGCTTATAGTTGAACAAAAAGAAGCACTCATAGTACTTGTATTATTGCTTTTTCCATTTTTATCTCCACCTTCAATTAAAGCTTGTAAAGAAAGTACCAAAAACATCCTTTAAACTCCTTTTTTATAAATTTTATTATTTATAATGTGGGGCATATCCACCCCACAACTTAGGCCTCATAGACAAATGAGACTTAGACTTGAACAAAAGGAGTAGCTTGCACTGCTAGGAGCAGGGGGTTTGTTTAGATTCAACCCATCATCCCCATTTGCCTTTAGTGTTTGTAATGCCAAAACACTACTCATCTTTTAACCTCCTTTTCAACTCGTAATTATTATAATACACTCACAATAAGTAAAGTTCTGCGTTATTATACAATTACATATAGCTATAACTCTATTTAACTCTTTTGTATATTTCTTTGAAATCTCAGATAATTTTGATATTGTGCTTTTAAGTGAAGAACTATCATATATCTTGCTTTCAAGGACAGCTAATTTTTCACTTACAAAAACATCTTTACTTATTGATTTGAGTTCCTTTTCAAAGCTTTTTACATCCTTTATATTTTCTTTGGGTTTTATAATAATTTCTTCAATTTCTGTAAAGTCGGACTTAAAAAGTTCTTCCAAACCCTTTAAATCATTTATATTATATTCTCTAACTATCTGAACTTTTGAAACATTTGAAGTTTGAGTAATTTTCTTTAGAATTTCTTCTATATTACCTGTATCAGAAAGAATTATTGTAAATTGTGAAGGCTGAGATTGAAGCTGAGAAAGAATTTGAGAAAGATTTTGAAAATTACCCTCAATTATAAATGTCTTTCTTTGAACTTTCAAAGTATCATCT
Organism: Caldifarciminota bacterium; assembly: GCA_965649115.1. Lineage (GTDB taxonomy): Bacteria > Hydrothermota > Hydrothermia > LBFQ01 > DSFT01 > DSFT01. The sequence continues at coordinate 36,502 of CBFGJN010000014.1, forward strand.
AACAAAAATAAAATTAAACTTATCATAATTATAACCTACTTTTAAGGTAATTTACAGCAAACACCACATGTGCTACAACCCATACATTCACCCCCACCAGGACAACAAACAGTTCTATCACTACAAACACAACAACCTGGCAAAACACTCATAATAGTATCTTTTACTGATAAACTATATGAACCAATTTTGATTTGATGTAAGTTATTAAAATTTAAGGAAGCTTCTGAGATAGACGCTTTCTCATTCCATAAGCTCTTTATCATATCACAAGATAATTTATTCAAGTTAGAAATGTCAGATTTTTGAAAAAGCTTAAATTTAATCTCCTTATTTTCTATTTTGGAAAGTAGAATTTCATTGTTTAAATAAATAAGCGAAACAACGCCTTCACTTATAGCCATTTTCTTATCATTTACCTCTATCCAAAAAAGTTTCTGAAGCTTTGGTTTTGGAAAATTTTGATTTATCTCATCAGACGGTTCGGTTGATTTTTTAGAACAAGAAATTAGAGCAAGCACTATGAATATACTAGGTATAATATTTTTCATAGTTTTAACCTCCTTTTATTATTTAAAAGCCCGGGCTACGACCTACTCTCCCACCCCCTTGCGAGGGTAGTACCATCGGCCCTGGTGGGCTTAACGACCGGGTTCGGAATGGAACCGGGTGTTTCCCCACCGGCATGGTAGCCCGGGTAAATAAAAATTAGTAAATTATTAGCTTCTTAAAATTACCATTTTCGGTCTTTATCAAATAAACACCATTTTTTAGCTTTAAGGTTTTTAGATTTTCAGTTTTTCCCTTAAATAAAACCTTTCCTGATAAGTCGTATAGTATAACTTCACTATTTGATAACTTTTCAACTTCAGGTTTGGCAAGAAATGAACGAGAATTATCTTTTGTCTTTAAAATAGCCCAACAAGTTCCATCAGAATTGCATTTACAGAATATACCACTACAAGTTGATTTTTCACACTGGCAAGTCGCCTTATCCTGCTTATTAGGCGATATTACAAAAGCCAAAAATGGAACACATTTGGAGAGAATTAAACCTTTTATATTTTCAAGTTCATTGCTTATTTTTTCTAAGTTAGCTATATTAGACTGAATATAATTCTCTATAAAGGAGGTATCTTTAAGCATCACATTTTCATCTATTTCCTTAATCATAAGCTCTAAATATGAATTTAATTTATCAAGTGTTTCATTAGAAGGACAGGTATTGGAGGTTTGAATTTCATCCTTCAAGTTCAAAAGCTTATAATATATATCTTCCAAAGATGTTATTATAATGAGGTTTAACATAGTTTTACCTCCTTTTTTCAAGTTCAAAAGCTTATAATATATATCTTCCAGATGTTATTATAATGAGATTTAACATAGTTTTACCTCCTTCTTTTTTATTTTTTTATAAAGAGAGGCAACCAAGCCCTCGGGTTATTAGTACCACTCGGCTCAACCCCTTGCGGGGCTTACACCTGTGGCCTATCAACCCGCTAGTCTTGCGGGACCCTTACCCCATAACGGGTGGGAGCCCTTATCTTGGGGCGCGCTTCCCGCTTAGATGCTTTCAGCGGTTATCGCTTAGGCACATGGCTACCCGGCTTCTGCCCCTGGCGGGACAGCCGGTACACCAGAGGTGCCCCCATCCCGGTCCTCTC
>CBFGJN010000015.1:0-37124 GCA_965649115.1 Caldifarciminota bacterium
TATGTGGTTCTGTAAACTTTAAGAATCATATAAATGTTTTGCTTGGGGGTTTTATAGAAGCTTTTGAGAATTTTAAAAATTTTGTTAGTTTAGGTAACTTAAAGGAGGTGATAAAATGAAAAGGATAATACTAGCAGCGGTTGTTCCAAAGATAAGAAATGAAACACAATTTGAAATTTTGATAGATTTTCTAAGAGCTATAAAGGAAACATATAATGAAGTTTGCTATGTCCCACTTTCTCAAGAAAAAACTAATAGATTACCTGACTATGATAAATTTATTTTAAAACTTAAAGAAATGGGATATGTTGAATGTCAAACTACTGAAAGTGAAAAATTAATTATATTTCAAGAGGATGGAGAGAATTCTATTGAAAGCGAAATTAAAAATAAAAAGGTTTTTTATGAATGGGCAAAAATTTTCATTGCTTATAAAATTCATTCTCTTGATTTAGTGTATAAAAATAAATCAAGTGATAAAGAAAAGGAAGATATCAAGAATCAAATTGAAAATCTTTTAAAAATAAAAGAAAGAATAGATAAAATGGAGCAGGAAGAAATTCCTCAAAATGAGTTTAACAAAGGGAAACTTTACATTCACATTGACCTTGCTAATTTTACACCACTTGAAATTAGTAATAAAGACGAATTCTGGAAATGGCTTAATTTTATAGATGATTTGATACTACTTTCAAAGAAAGAATTTAATAAGAATGATTGTGAGGTTTTTGTTTATCTTGAAGGAAATATGAATTATGAATTTAAAAAATACTACGAAGATTTAAGATCAGGAAAAATTGAAAAGAAATCAAGGCATTTTATGGAACGATTTAAAAAACTTGATTTAGAAACAGATGATCTCATTAAAATTTTAAAATTGAAAAATTATAGTATTGAAATACCACCAAAAGAAGCCGAACAATTAATTCCCGACAAAATTTCTGAAATAAAGAAAAAAGAACCTGACAGTATTCATGTTATTATAACGGATGACAAAGCAAGAGATACAACAGAATGTGATTTAAGAATAATTTATTTAAAAAGAAATGTTAGAAGAGTTCAAGATGTAGGAAAAGCGAAAAAAGTTATATCAATTGAACAATACTACGAATTATTTCCAACATTTTATTGGTTTTTAAGAATTTTAAAAGAACAAGGCAGTATTGAAATAGACTTAAAAGAACCTGTTAAAGAAGAGAAAGTTAAATTCCAGTTAAGAGAACTTGATTTTCTAAAACAAGAAATCAACCAAATGAAATTTTTAACTCCTAACAGAAAAACAGAAATTATTTATAAACTATTATCTCTTTACTATCAAAAACAAGAAAAATTTTTGGATTTTTGGAAAAACTTAGAGCACGAAACAAAATTTGAATTATTGGAAAACATAGAAGATTTGAATGGAACTATTATTATATTTTTTCTGTTTAAAATTTTTGAAAATGAAACTGACCTTGCTATCCTACAAAAAATCAGAGATTTCTTTAAGAAAAAGAATGAAGAATTTTACTTTAGATTAAGTAATCTGATTGAAGAAAAAGAATTGGAATACGAATTAAATAAACTTCAAACAAGATATGAAGAAAAAATTGAAACCTATCAAAAAATTCAAAATTACAAAGAACAAATTGAACAGATTAAAAAAATATCAGAGGATGAAAATATAAATGAGATTACTTTAAGAAGAGTGGAACAAGAATATTATACAACAAAGAGAAACTACGAAGAACTAAAACAAAAAATAACATATTATAAAGAAAGGCAAGATTCGCTTCAAAAAGAAATAAATCAACTTCAACAAGAAGAAAAGGAACTTGAAAATCAAAATTTACATTTATCTGAAAAATCAAGACAACTAAAAGAGAAAGTTAATAAACTTAGAAATAATGTAGAAAAATTACAAAGCGAAGTATTAAGTTATGAAAATGAAAAGCAGAATTTAGAAAAAACTGATGAAGAACTTAAAAATAAAAAGGACGAACTAAAACGAAAGATAGAAACTTTAAAAAATGAAATTGCTATATACGAACAAGATAATAAAAATATGGAAAAAGAAGTTAATGAAAAAGAGCAAAAACTTGAAAAATACAAAGAAATAAAACAAAAGTACGAAAAAATAAAGGAACTTGAAATGATGGAAAAAGAGATCCAGAAACTAAAAGATGAAAACAAAATCAAAGAGGAAAATTTACAAAGTTTAAGAAGGCAAAAAGATGAACTTAAAAATAAAAATGAAAATCTTGAAAAGGAAGTTAATGAACTTAAGAGTAAGAATAATGAGCTAACACATAATAAAAACAACTTAATTAATGAAAAACAAATACTTGAAAGGGAGAATAAGCAACTACAAGAAGAGATTTCAAAACTAAGTAATGAAAATCGAGAAAAATCAAAAAATATAATAAATTTAATCAAAAAAAGAGATGAGCTTAAATCAAAAGATGAAATGTTAAAATCAAAAGAACAAAAATTAACAGAAGAAGTCAGAAAACTATCGGAGCAAAAAGAAGAATTAGAAAAGGAAGTTAATGAACTTGAAGAAAGAAAGAAATTTTATGAAGGTTTTAAAAAGGATCTAGAAGAAAGAAGAGAAACCTTAGTTCAATATAGAAACATAAAATCTCAAGAAGGAAACAAAGGATTAGTAAAAGAAATTGATGAACTCATAAGGAAAATTGACAAATTTTTAAGTGAATTATCATGAAAAACAAAGCTTGTAAAGAATAGAAATAATTATATTTTCGGAATTATTAGAGTCTAGTAATTATTGCTAAATGTCTGATAATCAATTACTTATAAAATTTTCAAGAAAATTATTGATTTTTAGGGGGGCTCCGTAAGTAAAGCCGAAGGTTTAATTATAGGGTGGGTGGGAGAAATATAATAAAATAAATAGTTCCAGAATTACTAAACACAGCAGAGCAATATTGCTTTGTCCAAATAATTATTGTTAAGCGATTGATAATCAATAATTTATAAAATTTTGAAGGAAATTGTTGATTTGTTGGGGGGATTATTAGGGGGGCTCTGCCCCCCAAAGCCGAAATATGGGTATTTTAAAGGCGAAGCCTTGAATATAGGGCGGGTGGGAAAATAAAGAAAAATAAATAATTCCAAAATTTTTGGACACAGCAGAGCAATATTAAGATTATCCTTTAAAATTTTCAAATGTTAAGTCCTGAACAAATAATTGAGAGAGCAAAAAAGTGGGAAATTGTGTTTGATTTATATGATAATCAAAAACCTATTAATGTTATAGTTGAAAGAAAAGTTAAAGATGGATATGTTGTGAAATTAAAGGACTTGGATTTAAATGGTTACTTAAAAACAAAGAAAAAACTTGAAATTAGTCAAGAAATTGAAGCAATAATTATAAGTGCCAATTATCTTACGAAAAGAATTGAACTTAAACCTGCCAATTCAAAAATTAACGAAAAGAAAATTTTTAAAATTCTTAAAAAATCAAAAAAGAATAATACCCCTATAAAAGCAAAAATTTTAAATGTTATAAATGGTGGATTTGAAATATCTATTTTTGGTCAAAAAGGATTTATTCCACCTTCACACATTCCTAAAAAAATTTCTGAAAATTTATTTTATCATATTGGCAAAGAATATCCTGTTTATATTTTAAGAGTAAATAAAGAAAACATATTAGCCTCTTTAAGACAAATTGAATAAATGCTTATTTAATATAATTTTATATATCATAAAATTTCTTTTTCTTTTTAGGCTTTGGAATTTCTATATTTTCAAGTAATTTTTCACTAACATATATCTTTGATTTAAATCGTAATGCAAGAGCAATAGCATCACTTGGTCTTGAATCAATTATTCTCTCATCTTTAAAGAACAAGAACCTCTTTGTTAGATGAATTTTAGCATAATATACACCTTCTTTTAAATCATAAATTTCAATATATTCTATATTTCCATCAAGATTCTTTATTATATTTGTTGTTAATTCATGAGTTAAGGGTCTTGGTGTCTCTATATTTTCCTTTGCTATAATAATAGCCTCACCTTCATTCTTACCTATTGTCATAGTTAAAAATTTCATTTGTGATTTATCGGAAAGAACTATAATATAACCATCTCCTATATCCAAAAGCCCATGAACTTCCACTTCAACCAAATTTAAAAGAAATAACATTCCAAAATTATAAAGCATAAAAAATATGCCTTGCCTAGTAATTCTGAAATATAGATTATTTGTTATTTTGCCCACCCACCCTGAAAATAAGGCTTTGCTCCCCTATAATCCCCCATAAAATCAATAATTTCTTTAAAAATTTTATAAGTTATTTACTATCAATCACTTAACACCATTTGCTAGACAAAGCATAAAAAATATGCCTTGTTTTCCCACCCACCCCAAAACAAGACGGAGCCTTGAAAATACCCATTTTTATGCCTGGGGGCAAAACCCTCCATTACCCTCTCAATAAATCAGCTATTTTCTATGTTTTGCCCACTCAGGTTCTACCTACCCATATCTCGGCAGAGGTGAGCATTGCCTCCCATTAAATCCTCTGTAAAACAATTCTGAAAATAATAATTACAGAAAATTTCTATCTTAAATTTTTGATGAGCATATACAAACAAATCCACCTTCCTTATGGAATCCTTCCTTTATTTCAAAATTTTTTATTGGTTCTTCGTCTTGTGGCTCTTCAAAAAGTGTTGTTAAGACTTTATTTATTTTAAATTTTGACAATTCTAACATAGCACAGATTTCATAATAAGAATAAAAAAATGCCTTTTGATATAATGGATGTTCCTTTTTACTTTTATAAAATTGTGCCCAAGGTGAATCCCATAGTATTAATCCAAGAACTAATTTTCCATTATCTTTCAAAACTCTATAACTTTCTTTTAAAACTAAAAAAGGTTCCTTTATAAAACAAAGCGAAACAACTATTAAAACTAAATCAAATACTTTATCCTTAAATGGTAAATTTTCACCTTTTGATTTCAATACAACTATATCTCTATTTTTTGCTATTTTCAACATATTTAAGGAAATATCTATTCCGTACTTGACATTTAATTTTTGGGCAAATCTTCCTGTTCCAACGCCTATTTCAAGTCCCCTATCAAAAGAACCTATAATTTTTTTCAAACATTGAATTTCTAATTCATAAGCACTTTTACCAAATGGTTTTTCAAACCATTCATCGTATCTCTGATAATAGCTATCAAATATATTCATTTTTGAAAAAGCGGTTTTAAAACCCAATAAAGTCCAATAAAAAATAATAGAGAAAAGTATATAATATCCATTAGTTTGCTGTCCTTTGTAAATAATAATAGAGATTTATAACATCAGTAGGTTTAATACCTGGGATTCTTAAAGCTTGACCAAGCGTTTTTGGTTTATACTTCATAAGTTTATCCTTTCCTTCATTTGATATATTTGAGATTAAATTGTAATCTATATCATTAGGAATTATATATTTTTCAATTTTTTGAAGTCTTTTCGCTTCCTCCAACAATCTTTTTATATAACCTTCATACTTAACTTCAATTTCAATTTTTTCAATCAATAAACTATCTTCAACCTTACCATATCCCCATTTTAATAAATGTTCATATCTAACATTATTTCTTTTTAATAAGTCAAATAAGCTTATGCTATCTCTAATCTCTGTTTCTCCTATTTCTTTTAATTTAGGATTTATCTCGCTTGATTTAACTCTTACCTCCTTTAATCTTCTAATTTCCTCATTAACAATGTCTATTTTTTCCTTTATTAACTTATAATCTTCGTACTTTAAGAGTCCAAGTTTATAACCATATTCTGATAATCTATCATAAGCATTATCCATTCTGTGAATTAGTCTATATTCGTTTCTACTTGTTAGCATTCTATAAGGTTCATCTGCTCCTTTTGTAATTAAGTCATCAATAAGAACACCGATATATCCATCTTGTCTTGTTAAATAAAATGGTTCTTTGTTCAATGCTCTTAAAGCAGCATTTATTCCTGCAATTATTCCCTGACTTGCTGCTTCTTCATATCCAGTAGTTCCATTTATTTGACCTGCTAAAAATAAATTTTCTAATTTTTTTGTTTCAAGCCAAGGATAAAGTTCTCTTGGGTCTATAAAATCATATTCAACAGCATAGCCAGGTCTCAAAATAACAGCATTTTCAAGACCTGGAAGTGTCCTTAGCATTTCATATTGGATTTCTAAGGGCAGAGATGTTGAAAAACCATTTAGGTACCATTCATTGGTATCCCTTCCATCAGGTTCTAAAATAATTCTATGACTTTTTACTTCTTTAAAAAATTCAACAACTTTTGTTTCAAAACTTGGACAGTATCTTGGACCTTTACTTTTAATTAAGCCATTGTACATAGGCGCTAAGTGAATGTTTTTTATAACGATTTCATGTGTCTTTTCATTTGAATATGTAATATAACAAGGAATTTGTTCTATTTTCAAATATGGATTTCTAAATGAGAATCCTCTTGGAGGATTATCTGGCTCATCAATTTTTAATTTTGAAAAATCAATAGTTCTACCATCAACTCTTGGAGATGTTCCTGTCTTTAATCTTGATATATTGAAAATTTCTCTTAATTGTTTTGAGAGTTCAATTGAAGGTGATTCTCCAAGTCTTCCCGCAGGTTTAGTATTATAACCAACATATATTTTCCCACCAAGAAATGTTCCCGTTGTTAAAACTACTGCTTTTGAATAAAATTCATAACCGAGTGATGTTCTTAGTCCTATAACCTTATATTTATCAATAATTAAATTAACAACTTCTTCTTGAAAAACTGTTAAATTTTTTGTATTCATTACAACTTTCTTCATCCTTTCTCTATAAGCTTTTCTATCCACTTGCGCCCTTAATGACCAAACAGCAGGACCTTTTCTAACATTCAACATCTTTGTAGATATAGCACATTCGTCAGTTGCTAAGGCAATTTCTCCTCCAAGAGCGTCTATTTCTTTAATAAGATGAGCCTTTGCTATTCCACCCATAGCGGGATTACAAGACATTTGACCAATTTTATCAATATCCAAAGTTAATAATAATGTTTTTAAACCCATTCTTGCACTTGCTAAACTTGCTTCAATGCCTGCATGTCCTCCACCAACAACAATTACATCAAAATTCTTTTCTATCATAAAGTTATAAATTTTAAAGCTGTTTTTATGCCTTAAATGCCCATTTTTAGGCTTTGGAGGGCAAAGTAGTTTCAAATAGATTTTTATAAGTTATTGATAATCAATCGCTTAACAACAATTATTAGGGAACTTTCGCCACCTATTTACTACATTTCCAGAGTTCTAATGATTGAACTTTAAAATTTTCAAAAATAATGAAAAATAACATTGGAACAACAGATAGAATGTTAAGAATAGCTTCAAGCATCATTTTAATAGCTTTATCTATTTCGGTAAATTTATCAAATTTTATAAGAATTATCCTCATTATACTATCAATTTTTCTAATTTTTACTTCAATTATAGGATTTTGTCCAATATATAGAATTTTTAATTTTAATAGTAAAAAAATTGACCCTCTTGAAAGAAGAAAATAATGTCAATTACTGAAATTTTAGCAAAATTTTTTTCTAATATCATTTATGAAGTGGGATATATTGGAGTTATGATTTTAATGGCTATGGAAAGTATGATTTTTCCTGTTCCAAGTGAAGCAGTGATGCCATTTACAGGTTTTCTTATCTACGAAGAGAAATTTAGTTGGGTTGGTGTATTTATATTTTCAACACTTGGAAGTATTATTGGTTCTTCAATTTCATATTTAATGGGACTTTATGGTGGAAGAATGTTTATTTTAAAATATGGAAAGTACTTTTTACTTGAAACGGAGCATCTTGAAATTACTGAAAAATTTTTTCATAAATATGGTGAAATAACAATTTTAATTAGTAGATTTATTCCTGTTGTAAGACATTTAATTTCTATACCAGCAGGAATAGCAAAAATGAATTTTATTAAGTTTATTATATTCACAACGATAGGAGCAAGCATTTGGAATATGTTTTTGGCTTATATGGGATATATTTTAAAAAGCAATTGGAAAGAAATTATGAAATATAGTAAAATTTTAGACTTTGTAATAATTTTAGTAATTGTCTTGGCAATAGGATATTTCTTTTATAAACATTTAAATAATTCTAAATCTTTCAGAATACGCTGAGTGAGAAATCCCAAATTGTCAAATCATTTAATGGCCATTTTTAGGCTTTGGAGAGGCAAACCCCCCCTGATGGCATAAAAATCGGCCTTTTAAAGCGGAAGGCTTATTAGTAGGGGGAAAAATATAGAATAACTATCCTTTAAAATTTCAAAGTTATGGTCATCTTTATTATAAGAAAAGGAGAAAAAGAGGAGCTTTTGAAAATAAAGCAAGTTCCTTATACTTTTTCAAAAGAAAAGGGTGACTTTTTGGATAGTAATTTAAACGAAAATCATTTTACAATAATGGGTTATAGTGATAAGGAAGTTTTCATAAGAGCAAATTCAAAAGTAATATATAAAGATAAAGAAATAATTGGTGATTTCAAGATAAGAGAAAATGAAACATTTATAGCAAATGGAATTGAAATTACGCTTGCTAAAATTGATATTGGAGTTCAAGCAGAAGACATCTCAAGAAGTCAACCAACACAATTTATAGATATTGAAGAAGCGGAAGTTCCTTATCTTAAAATTCTATCAGGTCCTGATGCAGGCAAGATAATTGAGATTGACAAAACGGGAATTATTGGAAGAGGAGAAGAAGCCGATTATAAAATAGATGATCAATATGTTTCAAGAAAACAAGCAAAAATATATGTTTTTGACGATAAATATGAAATTGAAGATATTGGTGGAAAAAATCCAACATTATTAAATGGAAAAGTTTTAACGAAAATAATGCCTCTTCATAGTGGTGATGAAATTCAAATTGGAAAAACAAGAATTTTATTTGTAAATCCAAAAGAGAAACCCGAAAGTGAAATTTATAAATCCAAAGGTATTCCAGCTTATGTTTATGGAATTTTAGCATTTATTATAATAATTTTAATTGGTTTTGGAATTTGGTTTTATAATGCACAACAAGAAAACAAATTTAATAATTTAATAAGTTCAGCAAGTTCAACAATTCCTATAATTTCACAGCTTGAAACAACCGAAAAGAAAATTAATGCTCTTGAAAGAGCAAAAGATGAAATAAATCAGGCTGAAAAAATTAAGAAAAATGACCAAAGAATTTCAGATTTAAAACCACTTATTGAAAAATTATTAAATGCGTGGAAAGATGTAAAGAAAGCAGAAGAAAGCATAAATAATGGTGATTATTTTAGTGCTTTAAACTCAATTGAAAATGCTATCAAGGTTTTAGAAAATGATAAATATGTAAATAGTTTATATGACCAAATTTTAATAGCAACTGTTGTTCAACAAAATTATGCAGAAGCAAAAGCATTATTTGAAAATGGAAAAATTAATGAAGCATTGGAAGTTTTAAATTTGGCTCTAAATAGAGCACCAGATCATCCACAACTATTAGAACTTAAAAAAATTATTTTAGATGCTCAAAGAAGAAAAACAACTCAATCTGAAATTCAACAAAAACTTGCATCACTAAAAGATGTTAAGCCAAAAGAAGAAAAGAAAGAGGAAGTAGCACAAAAACCAAAAGAACAAAAATCACTTGAATCAACAATAAAAATTGATGTTCCAAGAATAAACTTAGAAACAGCACAACCTGAGATAAATTTAGATATTACGCTTGATGAAACGAAAAACTTAGTTAATGCTTATGAAAAAGAGCACAATTTAGATAAGACAATTAGAATAGCAACATCTATATTACAAAGTGACCCAAATAATGTTAAAGCAAAGTACTATTTGAGATTAGCTCAGAAAGAAAAGCAAGCACTTGCTTATGAAAAGCAAGGTAAAAAAGCAGAAGCAATATCAATTTGGGAAGAAATTCTTAAATTAGATCCTTCAAATACTTGGGCAAAGCAAGCGCTTTTAAGACTTGGAAAATGAAAAGATTTTTGATAATTTTATTAATAATCCAAACAATTATTATAATTGGTGGTGGTTTCTATGTCTATAAAAACTATATATCTAAACCGAAACAAGAAACAGTTATTGATATTAGAAAAGAGCTTGAACTTCCAAAAGAAACAACAAAAAGTGAAAATATAAAAGAACAGAGTGTAAAATCAGAAAAATTAATAACTCAAAATCAAACTACTGATACCACTAATAAAGTTTTAAAACCAGAAACAACAATAACAAATATAAATCAAATTCAATTTCCACAAGTTGAGGAAGTTAAACAAGAAAAAGTTGAAGAAAAACCTAAAAACCCAAGTGATATAAGAGTAGATGTTGATATTTCAAAAATTGATATTCCAAAGGTAAATCCTGAGCTATCAGGAGGATTTTCTGCCAGTGGAACCTTAGCATTACAACAAGCTTATGAAGAAGAACACAACTTAAATAAAACAATACAAATAGCAAATGATATATTAAAATCAAATCCAAATGACAAATTAGCTCAAAAGTACAAAAAGCTAGCAGAACTTGAAATTATGGCATTAGATGCTTTAAATAAAGGTGATAGACAATCAGCATTAAATTATTATTATCAAATGCAATCAATTGACCCAGATAATAAGTGGGCTAAAAAAGGCATTATGAAAATTATGAGTGGAGGTTAATGCTAAAAAAATTAGATTTTTATATAATTAAACTACATATCCTACCTTTTTTAGGTTCAATTTTAGTCATAACCCTTGTTCTACTTCTTGATAAAATTTTTGATTTAATGGACTTACTAATTAGAAAAGGCGTGCCAGTAGAAATTGTTATAAAATTATTTATATATGCACTCCCATTTATATTAGCACTTTCAGTTCCTATGTCTGTTTTGATAGCAAGTTTAATAGCTTTTGGAAATTTATCACAAAATTTTGAAATTATTGCTGCAAAATCCTGTGGAATAAGTTTAAAAAGGCTTTTATTAGGACCAATTATATTTTCAACAATTGTTTTTATTTTTATGGTTTGGTTTAATGATAGAATTCTACCTGAATCAAATCATAAATTTAAAAATTTGTTAATTGATATTTACATTAAAAAACCAATAGCCCAAATAAAATCAGGTTTATTTAATGAAATTGGAAACTATAAACTATATATTGGAAATAAAGATGACAGAACGTCTTATTTACAAGATATAAGAATTTACGATATATCAGATTATGGTAAAACATTCATAACTGCGAGAAGTGGTTATATTTATAGTGTTGAAGATAGCATCCTAATTTTAGATTTAAGAGATGGTCAAATTCATCAACTTTTAGACGGATTTACCAAAAAATATAGAACAATAGACTTTGAAAATTATCAAGTTATAATAAAACTTGACATTAGAATGCAAATTAGAGAAAGGGAATTTAGAGGAGATAGAGAAATGAATATAAAGCAATTATTTGAAGAAATGGAAAGAAAAAAGAAGGAATACGAAATGACAAAAGATTTAGATTTAAAGAAATATCACAAAATGAGAATTAATCAAATTTTAGTAGAAATTCACAAAAAGTTTTCCATGCCATTTTCTGCAATTATATTTGTTTTATTATCCGCTCCAATATCTTCAATAATAAGGAGAGGTGGTTTTGGTCCTGCACTTGGTGTATCCTTTATAGTATTTACAATTTATTATATTTTCCTAATTGGAGGAGAAGAACTTGCCAAGAAAAATATAGTAAATGGTGCAATTGCAATGTGGTTTCCTAATTTCTTATTTTTCATTATAGCAATATATTTAATTAGAAGAGAAGAATACTAAACTATGAAAGTAAGACTTGACCAATTACTTGTTATAAGAAATTTAGTTGAAAGTAGAGAAAAAGCAAAGGCACTAATTATGTCAGGGAATATTATTGTAAATGGTGTCATTATTGATAAACCAGGAAAACTTGTTGATATAAATTCTGAAATTAAAATAAAGGAAAAATTGAAATATGTTTCAAGAGGTGGTTTAAAGCTTGAAACTGCCTTAAATTATTTTAAATTAGATGTTAAAAATTTTATTTGTCTTGATATTGGTTCTTCAACAGGTGGATTTGTAGATTGCTTATTACAAAGAGGAGCAAAAATTGTTTATGCAGTTGATGTTGGAAAAAATCAACTTCATGAAAAGTTAAGAAATGATAAAAGGGTTATTTCTTATGAAGAGAAAGATGCTCGTGAGCTAAACGAAAATGATATAAAAGAAAAAGTCCATCTAATAACGATTGATGTTTCATTTATAAGTTTAACGAAAATTATCCCACATGTTATAAAATTTTTAAAAGATGATGGATATTTATTAGTTCTTGTTAAACCACAATTTGAACTTGAAAAAAAATTCATTAAAAAAGGTGTCGTTAGAGATGAAAATTTAAGAAAATTAGCAGTGGATAAAATTTTAAATTTTTTAAAAGAACTTAAATTTGAAATTTTAGGTGTAGTTAGGTCTTATCCACCAGGACCAAAAGGAAATCATGAATTTTTTGTTTTAGCGAAAAAAAACTTGATTTAATAAAAAACAAAGGTATTGCGCACAAATCAGTTTATTTTTAAATTTCTTATTTTTCCCAACCCACCCTCTAAAAAACCCCCAATAAAATTATTACATGGCTAACTGCTACTGAAAAACTCTATAAAGGATTCTTATACTCAAAAAATTCCAACTTCAATAAGAATAGACTATGAACTAATATGCTCCTGTAAGTGTTAGATATATTATAAAAATTGACCCTAATGCTCTTTTTTAGCAACCTTTCCAACTTATAATCCAGGGGGAGGTGCTTATTATCAGAGAAGTAAGGGGCTTTTTTAGTCTAAAAAAATTGCTTAATAAATTCTGAAAATTTTTTTCTAAATTCTTGCTTTGAGAATCTTTCTGAATTTTTTCTTATCTCATAAGGGTCAAATTTATCTTCAATTTTTTCAAATTTTAATATAGCATCTATTAAGCTTTCCTCATTTTGATAATCAAAAAATAAACCTGTTTTATTCTCAATAACGCTTTCTAAAACACCTCCTTTTCTATAAGCGATTACTGGTGTTCCGCAAGCTTGCGCTTCAACAGGAAGTATTCCAAAGTCCTCATCAGCCATATATATAAATGCTTTTGCTTTCTTTAAGTAGTTTTTTAATGCCTCAAAATCAACATGCCCCATCAATTCAACATTAGAACTTGACAATTTCTTAATTTTTTTGAAATTAGGTCCATCTCCAACTACTAAAAGTTTTTTATCTTTTAGTCTTGAAAACGCTTTAACAATAATATCAATTTTTTTATATTCAACCATTCTTCCAGCAGTTATATAAAAATTCTCTTTTTTCGTTTCTATTTCAAATTTTTCAATATCAACAGGTGGATAAATTACGATAGCATCTTTATTATAAGTCATTTTTATTCTTTTGGCTACATTATTTGAATTAGCTATAAAATAATCTATTCTTTGTGAGGAAATATAATCCCAAATTCTAATTTTATGTAAAAAATAACTTGCTAAAATTTTAAAAATTGGATTTAATGAATTTATGTAATCAAAATATAAATCCCAAGCATATCTTATTGGTGTATGACAATAACAAATATGAATTTGATTAGTTTTTTTTAAAACACCTTTTATAAATGCATGTGATGAACTTATTATAATATCGTATTTTGAAAGGTCAATTTGTTCAACAATAATTGGATAAAGAAAAAAATAATATCTATAAAATTTTTTTGAAAGTGGAAATTTTTGTACAATTGTTGAATTAACTTTTCTATTTTCAATTCCAAGAAGTTTTAAACTATTTTTATCATAAACGATTGTCCAAATTTCTCCATCTTTAATTATTTCACATATTTCCTTAAAAACTTTTTCAGAGCCTGCAATATCTATTATCCAATCGTGTAATAATGCTATTTTCACTTTATGAATTTAACAAATTCTTCATATGGTAAATCACCTTCAATTTTTTGTCCATTTATAATAAATGTTGGTGTTGCTCTGATGCTATCTTTCAAGCCTTCTTCCGTATCTTTAAAAATAATGTCTTTATATTTTTTGCTATCAAAACAATTTATAAATTTTAATGTGTCAAGTTTTAGTTCATATGCAATTCTTATAAAATTTCGTCTATTGTAAGCAAATGGACCAGATTTCATAAATTCATTAAATAGTTCATGACTATATTCCCAATATTTTCCTTGTTCATAAGCACATCTGCTTGCTAATGCAGGTTCTAATGACTGGGGTCTAAGTAAAAAGTTTTTAGAAATAAATTTTACTTTTCCACTTTGGATATATTGATTATATAGTTTTGGTAATTTTTGTAAATGGAAATTTGCACAATGAGGACAAGTAAAGTCAAAGTATTCTACTATCGTGTTTTGAGCATTTTCATAACCTAAGGTTGGATTTTCAGCATCTTTAATTTGAACTTTATATTCAATGTTTTGTTTCTGATTTAGATTTCTACTATAAATAAAAGCTAAAAAGCTAATTATTATTCCTACAACAATTCCAATAAGAATAATATAATTTTTTTTCATTAGTTTTGAAGCTTAAAAGCAAATGGAATGATTACTCTTACTTTAACTTTTTTGTCTTTCATCATTCCAGGCTTAAATTTGTACTGATAAGCTGCTTTTAATGCTGGCTCCTCAAAAACCTTATTTGTACTACTTACAACTTCCGCATATATAACATTTCCGTTTTCGTCTACAATTGCTGCTACTGTAACTCTTCCTTCAAGACCTGCTTTTCTTGCTACTTCTGGATATTCTGGAAGAACAGTTTTTATTGGTTCAGGCTTTACTTCAACTTTAAAAAATTCATAATATTCACCTATTCCACCACTACTTACACCAGGCAAGGCTTCCGTTGATAATAAATCACTTAAATCTTTTTGATTCGTAATTCCAACTACAACATCTGCATTCTCATCTTTCGTTTCATCAAACTTGGCTTGACTTTCCAAATTTTCTTGAATTGACTTTTCATCTACTTTAACATTCTTTTGTTCAGGAAGGATATTTTTCTGTTTCATTAATTCTTTTAATAATTCTTGTTTTATTTCTTTTCTTTGTTCTTGTTGAATTGGTTGAATTTCCATAGGCTTCTTATTCAAGAAATCACTTTTTTCCTCAATTAACTTTATTTCTTTAAGTTTTGCTTCTTCAATTGCTTTCTTAACGAAACTTGCTCCCATAAATGAACCTATTGCAATGTGGAAAATTAACGCTATAATCAATAGTAAGCTTATTCTTCTTTTGGATCCTTTTTCTTCTTCCCATTGGGGAAGGACAATTTTTCTTTTACCAACTATAATTTCCTCTTGCTTTATCTCTTCCTTTTTCATGTTTTCACCCCCTTAAAAAGGTTAAAAACGATAACCTAAATTTTAAAGCATAATTAAAAAGTCTTGGTACTGTGTCCAAATTTATTGAACAAAGCAGAGCTTTAATTACCCTACAATTGAAATAGAATAATTTTCAAAATTTCTTATAATGCTTATAATTTTTTCAAAATTTTCTTCATTTAAATTTTCTAATTCGTTTATAAATTCCTCCAAGGTGATTATTTTTCCTCTAAAAAGATATTCACTTAAAACAAAATTTAAATAATTAGGTCTATATTCAAGTTCAATCAAAAGTTGAGATTTAAATTTCTGCTTAACTTTTTCTAAAGCTTTTTTTGTCCATTCAAAATTTTTTAAAATTTTTTTGACTTCATTTAAAACTTTTTCAAATTCTTTACAATCAATAGAATAATTTATTCCAAAAATACAAACCTCATTATAAAAATCTAAAAATGTATGAATATCATAAACAAGCCCTTTTTTCTCTCTTATAATGTCAAATAGTAAAGAATTACTCCCATCTCCAAGATAATTTGAAATAATCAATAGTTCTAATCTAAAATTTTTATAATCGAATATAGGAATTCCTAAATTAACATAACAATGATTGTTAAATTTAAATTTCTCTTTTATTGAAGGTTTGTAATTTTTAAATGGATTAATTTTAATTTCGTAGTCATTTTCCAAGAAAAAATTTCTTTCTATGAAATTAAAAATTTTATCTTTTTGAAAATTACCACTAATCATTAAAATAACATTATCTTTTGAAAAAACTTCTTTCTTCCTTTCTTCCAAATCTTTTAATGTGAAATTTTTTATTGTTTTTGGACTTCCAAGGATATTTCTTCCAAGTGGATGATTTTTGAAAATCGCCCTATTAAGATAATAATAACTTAATTCTTCACTATCATCAAAAAACTCACTATATTCTTGTAGAATTACATTTTTTTCAGTTTCATAATTTTCAAATGTAGGATTTTTAACTATATCAAATAAAATATCAAGTGCTGAAAATATCTTTTCATTTATAACACTTGTAAATATAACAACATTTTCCTCACTTGTAGTAGCATTAATTGAATTACCATAAAGCTCAAAGAATTCATTAATTTCATAATACTTGTATTTTTTTGAACCTTTGAATATGTTATGTTCCAAAAAGTGAGTAATACCTGATTTTTTTTCATAGCGAGAACCAACTTTTGAAACAAGAATTATATAGCAAATTTTTGAATTTTCTCTATAATCTAAAATAACTTCTAAATTATTTATTTTTTCCAAATCCATTTTAGAACCTTTGCAGTATTGCTATGAATTTCAACAAGATCTTCAAACTTTCTACTATATCCTCCTGCTAAAAGAACAACAATAGGAATTTTTTTATCATAAGCATAGTTTATTACAATTTCATCTCTTTTCTTAATGCCTTCAATTGTTAATTTTAGATTAGCAAGCATATCATCATAATAAACATCAGCTCCTGCTAAATAAACAATAATTTGCGGAAAAAATTTATTGAAAATTTCTTTCAACGCAGAATTTAAAATATTTAAATAAGTTTCATCATCAGTTCCTTCTTCTAAGCCAATGTCTAAATCACTTTTTTCCTTTGGAATTGGATATAACCATTCTTGATGCATAGAAAATGTAAAAACATTACTATCATTTCTAAAAATATGTGCTGTTCCATTGCCTTGATGAACATCTAAATCTATAACAAGTGTTTTTAAATTTAGTTTTTTAATGGCATAAGCAATATCATTTAAATAGCAAAATCCTTCTGCGTGGTCTTCATAAGCATGATGAAAACCTCCTCCGCAATGAAAAGCATAACCATTTTCTAATGCTAATTTACTTGCTTTATATGTTCCATCACAAGCTAATAAAAATAACTCAATGATTTCTTTATTTAAGGGTAATTCAGAATAAGCGGTTCTTTTAGTTATTCTTAAATTTTTTAAATCATCAAGATATTCTCTTGTATGAACAATTAATAATTCATCAAGGCTTATTAATTCTGGCTGTAAAACTTCATCTTCTTTTAAAATTCCTTCACTTAATAACTTTTCATAAACTGCTTTATATTTCTTTGTTCTAAATGGATGATTACCAAAATCAACGATGTACTTATCTGAATAAACGAACCATTTCATATGATTAAACCAAAGACCGAAATTATTAAATTACTAACAAAATTTAAATATAGACTTATTAAGCCCTTAAAAAAGAAAACTATAACTAAAAGAATAATAAATCCATAAGTTTCTGCTGTCCTATTAAATGTTAAGTTTGAGAATACACTTGAAATAATTCTCCACCCATCAAGTGGAGGAAGAGGAATTAAGTTAAAAGCAAATAAAAATATGTTTATATAAAGTGTTGAAGAAAAAAGAAAATTTAAAACTTCATTATTTAACTGCAACTTAATTAAAATAAAGCAAATGAAAGCAATAATTAAATTTGATAGTGGTCCTGCAAAGGCTATAATTATAACATCTCTTCTAAAATTCCTTAAATTATATATATTTATTGGAACAGGTTTAGCCCATCCAAAATGAAGAAGAATTAACATTATAAAACCAATAATATCAATATGTTTTAGTGGGTTTAGTGTTAATCTTCCTTCTAATTTTGCTGTATAATCCCCTAATTTGTATGCTGCTAATGCATGTGCGTACTCGTGAAATGTGATACCAATTAAAATAGCTGGTAAATAATATAAAAATTCAAGAAAATTCATTTGAAAATTTTAAGGCTAAAACTAACAATTCCAAGTAAAGAACCACCTAATCCACCTATTAAAAAAAGATAATTAGGTTTTAAAAATTCACCCAAAAATCCCATAAACAAACCTGATAATGACATAAAACCAATTACTGCCATATAAATCATAGAAAAAACTCTTCCCCTTATCTTTTCATCTACGTACTTTTGAATTATTGTTGTTCTTGAAATCGTAATAAGTGGAATAAATAATCCATGAATAAATACAAAAATTAAAGCGGTTTTATAATCATTTATGAAGAAAAATGGAATATAGGTAAAACCATCAAGAAATATCCCAATTTTTAACATATTTATTTCATCAAATTTTAATTTTGAAATGATAATAGCTCCTAAAAACCATCCAAATGATAAGAATGCATTAAAAAGTGCAAATTCCTTTGCTGATAAATTGAGATAGTTTTTAATATATAAGCTTGAAGCAACATTTGTAAGACCCATTATAAAGAAGTTATCAAGTGCAGTTAAAATGAAGAGTATTAAAATTGACTTATTAGTTCTTAAAATTTCAAAATAAGATTTTAAATCCTCAATTATAGAAAAATTTCTCTCCAATTTTTGATTTTCCTTGTAATTTATTATCAAAGCAAAAAAACTAATGAAAATTAAAAAAATTCCATCAAGAAACAAAAGCATAATCATATCATTTTTTAAATATAAAATTAAAGGTGGTAATAATCCTCCTATAAAAAGCGCGAACTGATATGAACTTTGGACAATAGCATTATAATAGAACAATTTTTCTTTATCCTTAACAAGATATGGAATTAGTGCATCTCTTGAAGGTGGATATAAAGTTGAAAATGAAGAAACAATAAAACCTATTATTCCAATTACAATCCAATTTAACTTATTTGAAACACTAAAAAATGGAATAAATAACAAAAATAAACCTGAAAAGAATATAGAAATAAAAAGCAAGAATTTTTTATTATATCTATCTACCAAAACACCTGCTAAGAAGCTTATCGTTAAGAATGGTAATGTCTCAAAAAAACTAACAATCCCTGCTTTTAACGAAGGATTAAATTTCTCAATTGAAATTACAAGAAAAGGAACAATTGAAATATATATTTGATCTGCTAATCCAACGAGAAATTGGATAAAAATTAATAAGGCCATTCAATAACCTCTAATTCAACGGGTGCTGTTCCATCTTCAATTAAATCAATTTTTTTAGCACTAATATATGACAAATCAATTATTCTTCCTTTTTTAAATGGTCCTCTATCTACAATTTTTACTTCAACAACTTTATTATTTTTTAGATTTTTAACCCTAACAATTGTTCCACAGGGAAGTGTTTTATGTGCAGCATAAAACTTATTTTTATCAAAAATTAAACCACAAGCAGTTTTTTTACCTTGAAAATTATAACCATACCAACTTGCATATCCCCTTTGAATAAATTTTTCCTTTCCTCTTGGAATACTTTTTATAATAATTTTAACCTTTTCTTTACCTTTAATATCAATTATTTCAGAAGCTTTTTTTGAAATATGAATAATTACCCCTCTTTTTGGAAATAATCTATCATTTATTTTAACTTCAACACTCTTATGATTTTTTAAATTTATAACCTCCACAATTGTCCCAAATGGCAAATATGGATGAGCAGCAGTTAATAAAGAACCTTTATAAATTTCACCTGATGCAGTCTTTTTATTTTCATATTTTTTTGAATAAACAAGTGCATAACCTATCTCCTCTTTCGGATATAAAATTAGTAAAATAAGGATTTTAAAATTTTAAAGTTGGTGATCAATAACCTTATGCTGTGTCCAGTAATTCTGAAAGTATTTATTTTTCTATATTTTCCCCACCCGCCCTGAAAATAAAGCGGAGCTTTATAAACGCCCAATTTTCGGCTTTGGGGGGCGGAGCCCCCCTTTAATCCCCCCATTAAATCAATAATTTCAAAAAAATTTCATAAATTATTGATAGTCAAGGACTTAACATGATTTACTGGACAAAGCAATAACCTTATGCCTTGTCTAATAATTCTAAAAATATATATTTTACTATATTTTCCCCGCCCACCCTGAAATAAAGGCTGCGCCTTTAAAATGCCCATTTTTTGCCTTTGGGGGCTTTCGCCCCCCATTAGACCCCCCCATAAAATTAATAGTTCCGATAAAATTTTTATAAGTTATTGGTTACCAACAACTTAACATTATTTATTGGACAAAGCAATAACCTTATAAAAACTCTTATGAAATTATTAATTTCATTGGAGGGTTTAATGTAGGGCGAAGTTTTCAAGCCAAAAGCTTAATTACTAAACAAGGCAAAGAAAAATTGCTTTGTCTAATAAAAATTTTAAGAAAACTATTTATTTAAAGCCTCCCAATGCCGAAATATGGGAATTTTTGAGCCGAAGGCTTAAATATAGGGTGGGTGGGAAAAATAAGAAAAATCAATAATTCCAGAATTATTAGACACAGCAAAAGAAAAACTAATTTATGGTTTAAAATTTCAAATTATGCGAATTGGTATTCCGAAAGAAATAAAAACAGAAGAATATAGAGTGGCTATAACACCATCAGGTGTTGAAGAGCTTGTTAAAAGAGGACATGTTGTATATGTTCAAAAGGATGCTGGCATAGGAAGTGGAATAAATAATGAAGATTATGAAAAAGCAGGAGCTAAAATTGTTGAAAGTCTAAAAGAAGTTTATGAAAATAGTGATATTGTAGTAAAAGTAAAAGAGCCTCAAAAAGAAGAATATGAATTTTTGAGAGAAGATTTAATTTTATTTACATTTTTACATTTAGCAGCGGATGAAGAACTAACAAAAGTACTATTAAAAAAGAAAGTTATTGGAATTGCTTATGAAACCGTTGAATTAAATGGAGAATTACCATTATTAAAACCGATGAGTGAGATAGCAGGAAAAATGGCTGTTCAAGAAGGAGCAAAATATCTTGAAAAACCATTTGGAGGAAGGGGTGTTTTACTTGGTGGTGTTCCAGGCGTTCCTCCTGCAAAGGTTGTAATAATTGGTGGAGGAACAGTTGGAACGAACTCTGCATTTGTAGCATCAGGAATGGGAGCAGATGTTTATGTTTTAGATATAAACATAGAAAGATTAAGATATCTAAATGAAATTATGCCAAAAAATGTTAAGACTTTATATTCAAGTAGTTATAACATAAGGGAAGTTATAAAGGATGCAGATTTACTAATTAGTGGTGTTTTAATTCATGGTGCGAAAGCTCCCAAAATTATAACAAGAGATATGTTGAAAGAAATGAAAGATGGAGCAGTATTTGTTGATGTAGCAATAGATCAAGGAGGTTCATCTGAAACTTCAAGACCAACAACACATAAGGAACCTGTCTATAAAGTAGATAATGTTGTTCATTATTGTGTTGCAAATATGCCTGGCGCAGTTCCAAGAACATCAACATTTGCATTAACTAATGCTACAATAAAATATATTATAAAATTGGCTGATTTGAAATGGCCAGATGCTATTTTAAATGAACCATCACTAAAAAAAGGTGTTAATACTTATAAAGGACATATTACTTATCCCGCTGTTGCACAAGCATTCAATTTAGAATATGTCCCAATTGAAAAATTACTTTAATGAAAACAATTGTAATAATTCCTACTTACAATGAAAGAGAGAATATAGAGGCTCTTATAAATGAAATTTTCAAACATTTTCCTCAAACTGACATTTTAATAATTGATGATAATTCACCTGATAAAACATATGAAGTTGTTGAAGAATTATCAAAGAAAGATAATAGAATTCATTTAATAAAGAGGGAAAGAAAACTTGGACTTGGTAGTGCTTATGTTCAAGGATTCAAATTTGCTATAAATAATAATTATGATGTTGTATTTCAGATGGATGCAGACTTTTCACATCAACCATCTGACCTATTAAGACTTCTTGATAAAATAAACGAGGGTTATGATTTAGTGATAGGTTCAAGGTACATCAGTGGTGTTAATGTAGTAAATTGGCCAATGAAAAGATTATTATTATCTTATTTTGCTAATTTCTACGCAAGAATTATTACTGGTGTTCCTATTAAGGACTTAACTGCTGGTTTTAAAGCAATAAGGGTAAGTGCTTTAAAGCTAATAAATTTAGATAATATAAAGTCAAATGGCTACGCTTTTCAAATTGAAATAACTTTTAAAATTTACAACAAAGGATTTAAAATTACAGAAATTCCTATTGTATTTTATGAAAGAAGAAGTGGAAATTCAAAAATGTCAAAAAAAATTATACTTGAAGCAGCAATAATGGTTTGGCGATTAAGAATAGGAAAAATTTTAAATAGAATTTAAAAAGCCCCTTGCCGAAAAATGGGACTTTTAAAGGCGAAGCCTTATTTTCAGGGCGAGTGGGCAAAATAAGAAATAATCATAATTTATAAAGCTTTTGCTTTGTCCAATAAAAGCTTTGAGGAAATTATAGATTTAAACGGGTATTTATAAGGCGAAGGCTTAAATATAGGGTGGGGAAAATATAGAAATAATCTACATTTCAGAATTCTTAGACAAAACATAAAGCTTTTGCTTTAAAATTTTAAAACTTTTGAAGGGTGTTTTAATTTTATATCTTTTAACTGTTCTTTTATTCATATTTGGACTTAAATTATTACAAAAACCTTCAACAGCAAGATTAGGAAATTTAATAAGTGCAATTGGAATGTTAATAGCAATAATTGCAACATTTGTAAGTCAGCATTTTGAAAATTACTTTTTAATTATATTAGCCATGATTATTGGCAGTATTATTGGAGTGTTTTTGGCATATTGGGTAGATATGAGAGCAATTCCTCAATTCGTAGCTATGTTAAATAGTTTTGGAGGGGCTGTTTCTTCACTTGTTGGAATTTGGGCATTCTTAGACAATAAAATTCCAAGTTTTATAAATCCAATTCAATTTTACATTTCAGTTGGATTTGACACATTTATAGGAACTATTACATTTGTAGGTTCCGTAATAGCATTTTCAAAATTACAAGGTATAATTACTGAAAAACCTATTCTCATTCCTTTTAAAAATTTCTTAAATTTAGTGCTTTTAATTGTTAGTATATTATCAATTCTTCTATTTGCGTTAACTAAAAATTCGTTATTTTTATGGCTTGTTCTAATTGGTTCTGTAATTCTTGGTTTAACATTAACGCTTCCTATTGGCGGTGCAGATATGCCTGTTTTAATATCACTTCTAATATCTTACGCAGGTCTTTCTGCAACATCACTTGGTTTTACATTTGGAAACTATGGTTTAATTATGGTTGGTTCACTAGTTGGAGCTTCAGGCTTAATTTTGACAAGAATAATGGCAAAGGCAATGAATAGGGATTTTTGGGGTATATTACTTGGAAATATAACACCCCCTGAAATTACTAAAACATCTGATGATAAGAGCTTTTACGAAGGTAAAATCAAAACTGCATCCCCCGATGAAGTAGCAAGTATATTAGAGTTTTCTAAAACAATTGCAATTGTTCCTGGATATGGTTTAGCAGTTTCGCAAGCTCAGCAGGTATTAAAAGAATTGTACGAATTATTAACAAAGGATGGCAAATTTGTATATTTTGCTATTCATCCTGTTGCTGGAAGAATGCCAGGACACATGAATGTTCTATTGGCAGAAGTGGATATACCCTATGATAGAATGAAAACACTTGAAGAAAGTAATGAACTATTTCCTCAAACTGATGCTGTTATTGTTGTTGGAGCCAACGATGTTGTCAATCCACTTGCAAGAGAAAAAGAAGATTCACCCATCTACGGCATGCCAATTTTGGATGTTGATAAAGCAAAAGTAGTAATTGTTATAAAAAGAAGTTTAGCTCCTGGATTTGCAGGTGTTGTAAATCCATTATTCATAAATGAAAAAACAATTATGGTTTTTGGAGATGCAAAACCTGTTTTAAGTGAAATTGTGAAAGCATATAAGGAATTAAAAGTTTAGATGTTATTGAATAAATCAAAAAATGAAATAGATTTGAAAATTGTCTATTACGGACCTGCCCTTGCAGGGAAAACCGAAAATTTAAAGTACATTTATTCAAAAATTAGTCCTCAAAGAAGGGGGGAACTTGTTAAAATTGATACAAAAGGTGAAAGGACATTATATTTTGATTTTATGCCCATTGAAATTAAGTTAGAACCTTATAAGTTAAAAGTTCATTTATTTTCTGTACCTGGACAGGTATTTTATAAGGTTTCAAGAAAATTAGTTTTAAAGGGATTTGATGGTATTATCTTTGTAGCTGATTCTTCACCTGATAGAAGAGAAGCAAACATTCAAAGCATGGAAGAAATGTTATCAAATATACAAAGTGATGGATTAAAAATGGAAGATATACCAATTGTCTTACAATATAATAAGAGAGATTTAACGAATGCTCTATCAATTGAGGTTTTACAAAACGATTTAAATAGAAATAATTGGCCATATATATTAGCAGTAGCAAGTGAAGGAAAGGGAGTTATTGAAACCTTAGATTTGTGCTTAAAATTAACAATAAAAAATGTAAAGGCAAAAATTATATGAACATATATTTTCTTTTATCGTTTAGATTTTTAAAAGCAATTAGGAAGGGTGTTTTATCGTTTTTGTCGTTATTTTCAATAGTTGGAATTACACTTGGTGTAAGTTCATTAATTGTTGTAATCGGAATTATGAATGGATTTAGAAAAGAAATTGAAAATAGATTATTAAAATTTACACCTCATATTTCAATTATTCCATTAAATCAAAATTTAGAATTTGAAAAAATAAAAAAAAATATAAAATTGAAAAGCGGTGTCAAAGATGTTAAAGAATATATCATTTTAAAAACAATTGTTAAAGCAAATGATAAAATGGACGGAGTTTTATTGAAAGCAGTTGATAACTTATATCCTGATATGAAAAAAACTATTATTAGTGGAAATGATGATATTAAAAATGGTGTTCTGATTGGCAAAGGCCTTGCTCAAAAGCTAAATGTAATTGATGATGATTCAATTGAAATTTATTCTGTTTCTAACCTTATTCCACATAAATTAAAAATTTCTGGAATTGTAGATGCAGGAATATATGACATAAACGAACATTTTATAATAACAAGTATAGAAAATATTAGAAAATTAGGAAATTTTCCAATTAGTGGAATAGAAGTTTATTTAGATGAGCCTAGCAAAGCTCAAAAATTAGCTAATGATTTGAGAAGAAATTTTGAAAATGTTTCAATTTTCACTTGGATAGATTTAAATAGAAATCTATTTTCTGCTCTTGAGCTTGAAAAACTTGGAATGTTTATTGTTCTTCTTCTTATTACCATAGTTGCAAGTTTTAATATCATATCAACATTATTTATTTTATCAGAGCAAAAAAGTTATGATATTGCAATTTTGAGGGTTTTTGGCTTTAAAAGTAATGATATTATTATCGTATTTTTAATGATTGGCTCAATAATTGGTTTAATTGGAATTTTGGGAGGTGTTTTGTTAGGTTTTATCATTTCGTTTCTTATAACTGATTTAAAAATCATTAAACTTCAACCTGAAATTTATTTTATTGACTACATACCTATAAAATCCACAATTTTTGATTACTTAATTATATCATTCTTTGCTTTCTTAATAGTTTTCGTATTTTCAATTATTCCTTCTTTAAGAATTTCAAAATTAAAAATCAGAGATATTTTAAAGTAGTGTGTTTTTATAGGTGATTTTACTTTGCTTCCAAAGCCGAAGGCTTAATTATAGGGTGGGTGGAAAAAATATATTTTTTATCCTTTATAATTTTCGGAAAACAAGACAAAACAGGAGGTTGTTGTATGAAAAGTAGGGATGTTAAGTTTTTTATAAAAATATATGATGTTGAAAATTCAAAATCTCTTATTATAAAATTCACAAAATTTTCATTCGGTGTTGTTCTGGGAATTATTTCAAGTCTTATATTATCAATAATTTTAGCTATTATTTTATCTTTGAAGTTTGCTTTCATATATATTGAAAATCTAACATTAAAGAGACAAAATCAAAGTCTAAAAAGATATATTGCTCAAATAGAAGAAGAAATGAAAATGACAAAATCAAAATTGGATAGCTTATTTGATATCACCAATAATTTTAGGATATTAGCAGGTTTAAGTCCATTGTCAAATGATATTAGGAATTTTGGTATTGGAGGATATATTAGGAAAAATGATAGTGTAAGTAATATAAATTTAGAAATGAAAAATTTAAGAAAAGTTTTAGAATTTGAGCTTCAAGATGTTAAGCGAATTAAAGATATTATTGAAAATAGAAATGAAGAAATCAAAAGAATTCCTAGTATTATTCCTACAATTGGAATAGTTGTTTCTAACTTTGGTTATAGAAATGACCCGTTTACGGGAGAATATAAAATGCACGAAGGTATTGATATTTCAGCACCTACTGGAACACCTGTTTATGCAACTGCAGACGGAATTGTTATCTTTTCAGGTTATAAAGAAGGTTATGGACTTGAAGTTGAAATTTCTCATCAAAATGGAATTATAACAAGGTACGCTCATCTTTCAAGGATTTTAGTAAGTCCTGGTCAAAAAATTAAAAGGGGAGAAATTATTGGAAAAGTAGGTTCAACAGGCCGCTCAACAGGCTCACATTTACACTATGAAGTTATAGTAAATGGAAGACCTGTAAACCCCTTAAATTATATAATTTTATCTGATGTTGTTTATGATTAATCTATTATTAGTTTTATTAGAAGAAAACTTAAAAACTCACATTTACTATTTAGCAAATGATTACTTAGAAGGAAGACTTTGCGGATACAATAAAAAAGCGAGAGATTATATAAAGTTTTATTTAAATAGAATGGGTTATGAAATTTTGACACAAAATTTTGAATTAGATGGCAAAATTAAAATTGATAGTTTTTATATAAATTTGAAAATTCCAATAAAACCATTATATTTTTCAAGTAGTGGATATATTAAAACCAAAGATGTAGCAATTGTTGATGGAGATAGTCTTGATGAAATAGGAATAATAAATAAAGCAATTGAAGAAAGGAATAAAAAGAAAAAAATTATCATTTTTTTATTTTCAAATTATATCCAAAAGAGTTATTTTAAAAATGATTTAGGAATTATAGCTCTACAAACTTTAAAAATTTATAAAGATAGCTTAAATAATAAAGAAATTGAAGTCTATTTGAAACTTTCAAAAGAAAAAGTTCAAGGTGAAAACATATTTGCTATAAAAAAAGGTAAAAGTTTAAGATATATTGTTTTAGGTGCTCATTATGACCACTTAGGCTATGGTGATATTAGCTCCTTAGATAAAATTTATGATGTTCATAATGGTGCTGATGATAATGCAAGCGGTGTTGCAGGTGTTATTGAAATTGCTAATTATTATAAGGATAAAGAAGTTAGAGATAATATATTATTTGCATTTTGGGATTGCGAAGAGATTGGAACTGTTGGTTCAGAGTACTTTGTGAAAAATCCCATTATTCCTGTTGAAAACATAAAAGCTTATATAAATTTTGATATGATAGGTAGATTAGAAAACGATAATTTAACAATAATTGGCACAAAAACTGCTAATGAATTTGAAGGAATTATTAAAAAAGTAAATGAAAAATTCAATTTTAATATAAAATTTTCAAATAGTGGATTTGGAATGAGTGATCAAAATGCCTTTTATAATATCAAAATTCCTGTTCTACATGTCTTTACAAATGTCCATAAAGATTATCATAAGACAACAGATGACCCACAATTCATAAATTATGAAGGTGAGAAAAAAATTTTAGAATTTACGATAGAACTAATAGATGAAATCTCTAAAATTGAAGCATTAACTTATAATGAAATTAAAGAAAATAAGACTATAAAATCTTCAAATAGAGTTAGACTTGGAATTATTCCTGACTATAGTTATGATGGAGAAGGTGTTAGAATTATGGGTATTTCAAATGGAACACCTGCCCAAAAATTAGGAATTAAAGAGGGAGATATTATTTTGAAAATTGGAAATTATGAGATTAAAAATATATATGATTTAACTTATGCCTTAACGAAATTTAAAAAAGGACAAAAAACTACAATCATATTTAAAAGTAATGAAAAAATTATAAAGAAACAAATCATTTTTTAATCGGTTATGGGGGGGCAAGCCCCCCTAACTGAAAATCAGAATTATTAGATACACCATTTATTTTATCCTTTAAAATTTTCAATATGACTGACAAGTCAATTAAAAAGGAAAAAATTGTTGAAGTAGCAAGAAATCATTTTTATGAAAAAGGTTATTATAAGACAAATTTAGATGAAATAGCAAAGGAACTTAATATAGCAAAAGGAACAATTTATAATTATTTCAAAAGTAAAAGTGAGCTTTTTATAACTATTGTTGAAGAAGACTTAAAAAATGTTCTTGAAGATACAAGAAAAATTATAAATTCCAACGATGAACCAAAAGTCAAAATTGAGAAATTTATTGATATTTTGTGGGATAAGTTATATGAATTTAGAAATGCTCTTAAAATGGTTGAAATTAGCCAAAAGGAATTTATATTTGAAGAGGATATATTTCCATTATATATGGATAAAATTTATCCAATTATTTCTGAATTTAAAGTTCTATTAAGAAAGTTAATAATGGAAGGGATACATAAAGGTCAATTTAAAAATTTGGAAGTTTCAGCAGTAGGTTATTTTATAGGTCTTTCTATAAAGTCATTTTTTATGAGGTTTGAAGACCCCGTTAGATATGAAGATAGGGAAGTCATAAAGGAAATTATATTAAGAGGATTACTAACATGTTAAACATCATTTTAAATCTAATAGAACTTGATATAAACAAGGCTGTTGAGATAGCCAAAAAGAGAAATGTCCAAATCCTTCAAAGTGAAAATAATCTTCAAGGATATAAGGCGGACTACATAAAAGCTCGCTCCCAAATACTTCCTCAAATTTCAGTAAATGGAATTTGGACCTATACAGCGAATCCAGCAGTCATAAGGTTTGGTGCTCCTACAAGATATATAGGTTATCAAAACCCACAAAATCCAAATGAATTTATCATTTATCCTGACCCTAATTCAATCGTCTATTCTGAAATCCCTTTTAGACCTCAAAATAGTTATAATGTCCAATTTACATTAAGACAACCCATATTTTCTTGGTTTAGGGAAATAAATGCTATGAAATTAGCTGATGAACAATTTAAAATTGAAAATGAAAATTCTAAAATTTTAGAATATAGACTTTCAAGTCAGGTAAAAAGCTTTTACCTTGATATTTTATTTTTCAAGGAGACATTTAAAATTTATGAAAAGACATTAAAAGACTTAGAAGAAGTTTATAATTCAACTAAAAAGCGATACGATAATGGATTAGCTTCAAGTCTTGAATTATTACAAGCACAAGTAAATTACGAAAATGCCAAATTTAGTTATGAAAATGCTAAAAAAACTTATAACGATTTATTGAATAACTTAAAAGTTCTTTTAAATTTGCCTGATAGTGAAGAAATTGCTATTGTTGATAGTATAGATAATGTTCAAATTGATACAAATTTAATCATTGATGAAAATAAAATTAAATTTAGAAAAGATATTCTGCTTCTTGAAAAACAAATGAAAACACTTCAAAAACTAATAGATATTCAAAGTTCATTAAACAAACCAAACATATTTGCACAAGTTCAATATCTCGCTTCAAGGCCTGCTCCAAATCTTGAAGACAAATGGGGAGGAACTTGGACATTTTCTATAATTTTCAATTGGAATTTATTTGATGGATTTTCTACAAATGCAGAGATTGAAAAAATAAATACTCAAATTGATCAGCTTAAACTAATTTATGACTTTCAAGTTCAAACATCAAAAATTCAACTACAAAATGCTATCAATAATATGAGTATAGCAAAAAGAAACTTGGAAACAACCAAACAAAATGCCAAATTATCTGAAAAGCTATTAGAAACTGCCAAAATTCAATTTAATAATGGTTTAATATCAAATTTACAATTTTATGACATTCAAAGAAGTTATATAGCATCACAAATAGCTTATAAGCAAGCTTTGAGGGATTATTATAAAGCTGTTGTAGATTTAGATTTAGTTCTAAATGTAGGCAAATTACAATAAAGGAGGAAAAACATGAAAAACTTAAAAAACTTAACTTTGATTTTCATTCTTTTAGCTTGTCAAACAAATGCCAAAACGATACAAAAGGAAGATGAAAAAATCGTACCGATTTCTATAACTACACCAAAAATTTCTCAAATTGAATATAGTGAGATTTTCACTGCTAATATAAGTGGAGACCCATTAACCTTAGTTTTTCCAGAAGTTCCTGGGAAATTTATAAACTATGTAGTAAGTGAAGGTCAATATGTAAATAAAGATGAAGTTATTGCTTACCTTGATAGAAGCACGACGGGACTTGAATTCAACAATTATCCGATTAAATCTCCAACAAGTGGAAGAATTCATCTTCTAAATATAAATGCTGGTCAATTTGTTTCTCCTTCAAATCCAATCGCCCAAATATATGGAAATCCAATAGCAATTATCAAATTACCATCAATCTATTATAATAAAATAAAAATCGGTGATGAAATTGAAATTTTCTCTAATGAATTAGGAATTAAGGAAAAAACAAGAATTTACTATAAAAGCACAATTATAGACCCATTAAGTCAAACATTTGAAATAAGGGCAAGAGTTTATAAATTCCCAATAGGTTCATTTGCTAATGCCAAAATTACATTAAATAAGAAAGATAAAACGATCGTTATTCCAACATCTGCAATTCTTGGTCTTGATAAAAAATATGTTTTTATTGTAAATGGCGATAGAGCCTATAAGAAAATTGTAAAAATTGGTATATCTAATGAAGAAATGACAGAAATTCTTGAAGGTTTAAGTTTAAATGATACAATTGTTATTGAAGGTCAATATAATTTACAAGATGGACAAAAAGTGAGGGTTATAAGATGATCAGACTTGCTGTTAAAAGACCAATTTTAACATTTGTTGTTTTCGCTGTTTTAACTGTGTTTGGTTTATTTTCTCTACTTAACTTAAAAATTGATTTATTTCCAAATGTAACATTGCCTTCAATTTCAGTAGTAACATTTTATAGAGGGGCAAGTAGCGAAGATGTAGAAAAGCTCGTTACTGAACCACTTGAAAGAGCTTTATCCACAATTCCCAATATTAAAACAATTAGGTCATTTTCACAAGAAAATATATCAACAATAATTCTTGAATTTGAACAAGGGACAAATCTTGATGCAGCTGTAAATGATATTAGAGATAGACTTGATTTTGCTTTAAGATTGCTTCCAAGTGATATTGAAAGACCTACAATTTTTAAATTTGATTTATCGCAAGTTCCAATAATGGCAGTTGTTATTTACTCAGATGATAGTTTGAGAGATATTAGAAAAGAATTTGATGATTTCATTCAAACTGAACTTGAAAGAGTTCCTGGTGTTGGTCAAGTTTTGTTATTTGGAGGTGGAAGAAAAAGACAAGTTAATATATTGGTTGATAAATCTAAACTTGAAGCATATAATTTAACATTGGATCAAGTTGTTAATGCCATCAAATTAAACAATTTAAATGTTCCTGTTGGTGATATAAAATATGGTGATATTGATTGGACAATAAGAGTTCAAGGTGATATTAAAAATCCAAAAGAAATTAAGGATTTACCAATTTTTAGAAGAGATGGTTCAATTATAAAAATTTCAGATATTGCAAAAGTTGATTATAGTTATGCTGATAAAATAAACGATGTTAAAGCACTTGGAAAAGATGCTGTATTTGTTGGAATTTTTAAGCAGGCTGATGCTAATGCAGTTGAAACCGCTCAAAGAGTAAAGAAAAAATTGAATGAAATTAGTAAAAAATATAATTTGAAAGTTCTAATTCCTACTGATTTTTCAAGGAATGTAGAAAATTCAATTAAAAATTTAAATAGAGATTTGATTTTTTCAGCAATTTTTGTAATTTTAGTTACATTTTTGCTTTTGAGAAATATAACCGCATCAATAATTATTTCAATTGCAATTCCAACATCATTAATTGTAGCATTTATTTATCTTTATTTAAGTGGAACAACGATTAATCTAATATCACTTTCTGCCTTAGCATTAGCTGTTGGTCTTGTTGTAGATGATGCAATTGTAGTAATGGAAAATATATTTTATCATAGAGAAAAAGGTGAAACTCCAATAAGTGCTTCAATTTTTGCAACAGAAGAAGTTTCACAAGCAGTTATAGCAAGCACATTGACGAGAATTTCAGTAGTTTTACCTCTTTTATTTGCAGGTGGATTTATTGGACTATTTTTTAGAGAGCTTGTATTTTCAATAGCAATAACACTATTTATTTCCTTGTTAGTTTCATTTAGTTTAACACCAATGCTTGCATCTAAATTCTTAAAAGATCCAAAACCTCCTACTACAATTATTGGAAGAATTCTTGAAAATTCATTTAGAGCACTTGAAAATGCTCATAAAAAATTATTAAGATGGTCAGTTAATCATAAATTTTTAGCATTAAGCATTGGAATTTTAATTTTTATACTTGGATTTTCATTATTCAGATTCGTTAAAACTGAATTTATTCCACAACAAGATACAGGAGATATTATAATTACAGCACTATTAGCACCTGGCACTAAACTTGAAAAAACAATTGAAGTTAAAAATAAAATTGAGGAAGTTCTTAAAAACAATAAATATGTTGATTTTTATGTTATTAGGGTTGGACCAACTGAAAGTGGATTTGGCTCAATAAGTGGCCTTGTAGAAGCAAGCAATTTTATTGGGGGACAAATTAAACTTATAGACTTGAAAAAAAGAGATAAGGATAGTAGAACAATCGCTTTTGAAATTGAAAGCAAAATTAAAGAAATTCCAGGTATTCAAAAAATTGAAGTTAGTCCTGGAAGCTTTGCTAATCAATTATTATTTGGTGGAGGAAAACCAATTTCTATTGAAATATATGGCGATGATATTGAAAAAACTGATTCAATTGCCAAATTAATTAAAGAAAAGGTTGAGAAAATCAAAGGAACTGTTGGTGTTACAATTTCAAGACAATCAGCAAATCCAGAGATTAAAATTAAATTGAATAATTCAGAATTGGCAAAACATGGACTTACAATAGCACAAGTTGGAAATTACATTAGAAATGCCATCTTTGGAACAACTGCAAGCACTATTAAATTTGAAGGTTTAGATATTGATGTTGTTGTAAGATTTGATGAAAATTATAGACAAACTTTATCAATTTTAAATAATTTACAAATTCCTACCCCATTTGGTTATAATGTTTATCTCTCAGATATTGCTCAAATTAATTATGGTTATGGACCCCTTGTAATTGAAAGAATAAATAAACAAAGAGTTGTTAAGGTTGAAACAGATTATTATCAAAGAGCATTAAGTGAAATTACAAATGAAGTTCAAAACATTATAAGTGAAATTAAATTGCCGCCTGATATTAGTATTAAAATTTCAGGTTCAGTTGAAAGACAAAGAGAAGCATTTGGTCAATTGTTTTTAGCTCTTATTCTTGGTATTATTTTAATTTATCTTGTTATGGCTGGACAATTAAATTCATTTTTATACCCTGCTATTATTATGCTTTCCGTTCCATTCTCACTAGTTGGTGTTGCTATTATATTTGCAATAACAAATCAACCATTATCTGTTAATGGTTTTGTAGGTGTTATATTAGTTAGTGGTGTTGTTCTTGCTAATGCAATTTTGATGACAGATTATATGAATATATTAAAAGCAAGGGGATATGATTTAATTGAAGCAGTCGTTGAAGGAGCAAGCAGAAGATTGAGACCAATTTTAATTACAACATTAGTTGTTATATTCGGTTCTTTGCCATTAGCACTTTCAAAGGGTGAAGGTTCTGAACAATTTAAACCATTAGCAATAGCAGTTATTGGAGGATTGGCATTTTCAACGATTATTACACTATTTTTTATTCCAACTGTTTATTCAATTTTTGAAAGCATAAGGAGGAAAAGAAAATGAAAGTTTATTTTATTTTTGTTGATGCTGCTTATGAAATGGATTTTAGAGAAGAACTTGACGAAATTATAAGCGAGTACTTTATTATTCCAAAAGTCTTATATAAAGGAGAAATTCCACAATTTGATGACATTGTTTGGCCTGGTTATAGAGTTGGAATTATATTACAAACAACTGATGATAACAATTTAATTAAACTTTTGAATAAATGGAATGAGAAAGTAAAGTTTTTGGTAATTTGATTGAAAATTCTTTTTTCAGATAAGAGGGGCAGAACTTAAAACGGAACAAAAACTTTAAATAAATTATGTTTTGTCTTTATGAAATAAACACCTTTTTTCAAATTCACATTTTTAATCAACCTTCCATTTAAATCATAAACATAACTTGGAATTTCATCATCACAAACAGCCATTCTATTCTTAACAACACAAGTTTTCGTTTTATATGTTATTTCATTTAAACCAACAATTGAATTGTTAATTGGCAATGCGATAGCAGATGGATAGAGATAACCAGTCCATATAGTATTTAAAGCAACTAATTTATTAGGGTCATTTCTCTTAAATGGACCTCCATTATTTGGATTGGGTTCATAAGAAGGATATTTTGAAGATGTTATATAAATTCTAATTCTATGGTTTTTATTAAAAACATAAGCTGTGCTCCTTAATGGTATCATAAAGAAATAAATACTATCAGGATTTAATAGATCTTCCCTATCAACACCATTTCTATGTCTTGCTTTTAAAACACCTTCACTAATTAATATACTTCTTCCATCAGGATAAACATCTGCTAATAACACAATAAAATCAGTATCAAATCTATTTGAACTTGCATATAAGTATAAAACTGGTTGTCCAATAACTGCTAATGGCTCACTTAATGTGTTTGATGTAAATATCAAGACATCACTTCTATTATTTATTGGATTTAAATTTCTTGGTCCAAATAGTATACTATCGTAATTGGGCTGACCTATATTATCAAAGCCTCCAATTGCCGGTGTGGGATTATTTGGGTCGTAAATATAAGGATAACCAGAAGAAGGATAATTAGGAAAGTCAGTTTTAAGGGAATCTCCTACTAAATACCAGTATCCATAATAATATCCACTTGGTGGAAAATTATCAGCTTCTATCCACTTGTTCCACTTCGTAGTATCATTAGTAGAAACATCTCCCATTAGGTAAAATTTTACTCTTTTTTTAGATGCCCAATCACCAGAACCTCTAAGCCAATACAAAACCCAATCAGCAAGAAGCCAAAAATAATCAATCTTGGAATTACTTGGAAAGATAAAGTCACCAACTGTATCTTTATTTATGAGATGTATCCAAGGTCCTATTATAATATATTGATAATCTCTTGCTCTTGAACCTCCATAAAATCTTATATGATTGAATGCAGAAATTGCACCCTCTGTAAAGGCATCAAACCAACCAGTAATATGTAGCATAGGAGCATTGAATTGACCTGATGTTCTTAAATAACCATTTACCCAAGCCCATGGGCTATTATTTGAATAAACTGCATATTTTTCTACTGTATCAAGCCACATAGGCGCTCCTACTCCATAAAGCCAAGTTTCTACAATGGACTTTCTTAATTCTCCCCCATAAAATACTTCATAATACAAAGAAAAACCTGCTATCGCTGGTGCTGCACATATCAGGTCAAAATCTGTTCCTTCTAAAAAGTACTGAGCAAAGCCAAGCGCTGAACCACCAACTGTGCAAATTGAATCATTTGACCAATGCTGACTTATAATCCATAAAGCAACTTCCTTACTATCCTGATTTGGACCCCAACCTTCAGCAAAGAAAGGAGTTTTTATTCCTCCACTTTCTACAAATCCCCTAAATGTACTTACAACATATGCAAAGTTATTACTAGTTATTAGAGCTATTGTTGAGCTATCTGCAGGTTTATTTGGATCAGAAATATTGGGATGCCCCATCGTATCATAAGGCGTTCTTACTAAAATTGTAGAGAATTTCTTATTTATTGTGTCATCTGGAAGCCATACATAAACTTTTATAGGTGTTCCATCTGACATTATAACATCAGTCTTAAAATGTATCCAGGTTATGAAAAGGGTACTAAGCATAGCTTGAAAATTTTATTTCACAAATGGGTGAATTTTCAAGTCTCTGAAAGTATAATAAAATCTACTATTCTAATATCATAAAAAATTTTTTGCCAAAACATTTTCTAAAATTTCAAAAAAAGTGAAGTCAAATAATCCTAAAAATATAATTATTTCTATTCTTTTCCCACTAACACTGAATTAAGCCTTCTGCGAGGAATCTTCGCCCCCTAAAATCTATCATTAAATCAATAATTTAACACCATTTATTGGACAAAGCAAACAAAATTGGTGGTCAATTATTTGATTTATAGACTTATATTTAGGGTGGGTGGAGAAAATGTAGAAAAATCAATAATTTTAGATTTACTAGACACAGCAAAATTTTTATGCTTTGTCCAATAATTATTGTTAAACAATTGATAGCTAATAACTTATAAAAGATTTATTAAAATTATTGGTTTATAGGGGGGCAGAGCCCCCCAAGGCAAAAGATGGGGTATTTATAAGCCGAAGGCTTATTTTCAGGGTGGGTAAAATAAAGAAAAATAAATGATTTTGGAATTACTTGACGCACTATCAAAACACTGCTTTGTCCAATAAATAATGTTAAGACCTTGATAATCAATAACTTATAAAATTTTTAAGGAAATTATCGATTTTATTCGGGGATTTTAAGGGGGGCGAAGCCCCCCCGCAGCCGAAAAATGGGGATTTTTAAGCCGTAGGCTTAAATTCAGGGTGGGTGGGCAAAATATAGAAATGATTATATTTCCAGAATTATTGGACAAAGCAATTTGATTTTGCTTTGTCCAATA
>CBFGJN010000016.1:0-33587 GCA_965649115.1 Caldifarciminota bacterium
TTAAGGAAATTAAAAATTTTATGGGGGACAAAGCCCCCCTAGACCGAAAAATGGGCATTTATAAGCCGAAGGCTTATTATTAGGGTGGGTGGGAAAAATATATGTTTTCAGAATTACTAGACACAGCAATTTTAAATATACTTTAAAATTTAAAAACTATGAAACATTACAAAAATTTTATAAATGGTAAGTGGATGGATGCTAAAACTGATAGGACTTTTGAAAGTAGAAATCCTGCAAATTGGGATGAAATTATAGGAATTTTTCCTGATTCTTCAAAGGAAGATGTTGATTTGGCTGTTCAAAGTGCTAAAAAGGGCTTTGAAATATGGTCAAAAATTCCCGCTCCAAAAAGAGGTGAAATTTTAAGAAAAGCAGGTGAGATTCTATTAAAAAGAAAAAAAGAGATAGCTCAATTAATGAGTAAAGAAATTGGTAAGACTATTACAGAAGCAGAAGGTGATGTTCAGGAAGCAATTGATACTGCATTTTATAGTGCAGGAGAAGGTAGAAGATTATTTTCATATATAACACCTTCTGAACTTCCCAATAAATTTGCATTAACTTTTAGAAGACCAGTTGGTATTGTTGGAGTAATAACTGCTTGGAACTTTCCAATTGCTGTCCCATCTTGGAAAATTTTCCCTGCTCTTCTTGCTGGAAATAGTATTATATTTAAACCTGCTCCTGATGGTTCAGCAGTTGGTTCTATATTTGCGGAAGTTTTACAAGAGGCTGGGCTTCCTGATGGTGTATTTAATATCGTTTTTGGTTATGAAGCTGGAAAATTTATCGTTGAGCATCCAGAAATTAAAGTTATAGCTTTTACAGGTGGAACAGAAACAGGTAAAATTATTTATCAAACATCTGCCAAGTTTTTAAAAAAAGTTTCCTTAGAATTGGGAGGAAAAAATCCTCAAATTGTAATGCCTTCTGCAAATTTAGATTTAGCAGTTGATGGGGTTTTATGGGGTGCTTTTGGAACAAGTGGTCAAAGATGTACTTCAACATCAAGGCTTATATTACATGAAAAAATCTATGATGACTTTATGGAAAGATTGAGAAAAAGATTACCTGAACTTATATTAGGTGATCCACTTGATCCAAAAACAACGATGGGACCAATTATAAATCCTCAATCTTTGGAAAAGATAAAGAAATATGTTGAAATAGGAACAAGTGAGGGAGCAAAATTAACTTATGGAGGAAAACAGTTAAAGGATGGTTATTATTCAAAAGGTTGGTGGTTTGAACCAACGATATTTGAAAATGTCCAAACCAATATGAAAATTTTTCAAGATGAGATATTCGGACCTGTTCTTTCTGTAATAAAGGTTAAGAGTTTTGAAGAAGCTATTGAAGTTGCTAATAATTCAAGATATGGTTTATCTTCTTCTATTTATACTAATGATATTAATGAAGCTATGAGAGCAATTGAATTATTACAGGCAGGTATTACTTATATAAATGCTCCAACAATTGGTGCAGAAAGTCATTTACCATTTGGTGGAGTTAAAGAAACAGGTAATGGATATAGGGAAGGTGGTTGGACAGTATTTGACATATTCACAGAATGGAAAACGGTTTATATTGATTTTTCAGGGAGATTACAAAAAGCACAAATTGACACTTGGAAAGAATAATATTATTGCGTTTTATTTATCAGTAAAGGGGGGCTAACGCTCCCTTGCCAAAAAAGTGGGTGGGCAAGTAAAGAAAAATAAATAGTGCCTTGTCCAAATAAATGGCGTTAAGTCTTTTAAAAAATTCGTTAAAATGCTTGAAATAAAGGGGGTTTTATGGGGGTATAGCCCTCCACAGCCTGAAAATAGACACAGCAAGGAAAAATTGCTTTGATTTTATCGTGGGAATTTTAGGAGGCAAAGTTTTTAAAGCGAAGCTTTATCTATCCTTCCTTTAAATTCTTATATTTTTCTACTATTTTATCAAGATATTTTAAAGCTTCTTCTCTCGTTTTAATAATTCCTTCTGCTCTTAAATCTTCAATTTCTTGAAGAATTTTTTTATAGATTGGAGATGGTTCAATTCCTCTTTCCATAATATCATAACCCGTTATCAATCTTGGTGGTTTGTTTGCTTCTTTTTCTCTTTCTACAAGTAAATCTTCCATAATTCTTGCTAATTTTAAATGTCCAGAAACACCATAATGTGATAATTTTGTAGCAAGGGCATCACAGAATGCCAAAAGAACTAATGGGAAAGCCCATTCACCCAATCTATTTAAAAATCTATTTATTGCTTTTCTTGTTGTTTCAGGTGCTGAAAGGTAATGAGGATGCATATGATTGAGTATAAGATTACTAATGATTTTAATTTCATTTCTTGAAAAGCTTAATCTTCTACCAATTTCTTTAAACATTCTTGAACCTTCAACATCATGTCCATAAAAATGAACTTCATTATTCTCATAACTATAAGTTTTTGGTTTTGCTATATCGTGGAAAATTCCCGCTATTACTAAAATTGCTTTATTTGAGCCTTCATTTAAAATTTTAAATCTATGGATATAATAATGAAATGGAGACATATTTAAAAATTTTAAATAAAAATCCAAAAATTCTATAACTTTTAATGTGTGTTCTAAAACATTTTGTTCAAGGTGTTCAAGCGGTTTTCTCAAATCTTCTAATTCAGGAAATATATGAAATGCCAAATTTAAATCAATTAAAAATTTAAATGCTTTGTACGGATTAGGACTTGAAAACATTTTAATTAATTCATAGTGTATTCTTTCACTTGCACTTTTCTTAATCAAATAGCTATCTTTTAAAATTTGATTATAAGTATTCATCTCAATTTTAAAATTATATATTGATAAAAATCTAATTGCTCTTAGCATTCTAATTGGATCATCTTGAAATGCTGAATTATAACACATTCTAATTATTCCGTTTCTTAAATCATCAATTCCAAAAAGCGGGTCAATTATTAAACGATTTTTTATATCATAAGCAATAGCATTAATTGTAAAATCTCTTTTATTTAAATCCTCAAATATATTATTTCCTCTTGGCGATGAAATATCATAATTTATATCACTAACAACTCTTATTGTACTCTCATCAAGTTTAACAATTGTTCCCTTGGTTATTTTTGCTATTTGTTTTGAAATTTCATTAATATCGTTAAAAGTTAAAATATCTATATCTTCAATTGTTTCATCTAAAATCAAATTTCTAATTGTTCCACCAACAATAAAACTATCCGTTTCCTTCAAAAATTCAAAAATAGGGTATTGTTTTAAATATAATTCTATTTTTTGTTCCATATAAATGATGTTCTTTGCTTATTTTTCTCACCTTCAATGCTAATTATATATATTCCCGCTTTTTGTAAATCATTTATCTTAAATGTGCCTATTCCTTTGAATTTTCCTGAATATATTGTCTTTATAGGAGAACCTCTTGTATCAAGCAATTTTATAATAATAAATTCATTATCTTTATTATTTAATTTAAGCTCAATACCATCATTTTGATATTTAATTTTTAATGAGAATGGGTCCTCTTTTAATGGTTTCTGTGAAGTTAAAATCATACCCCATAAACAACCACATTTTGTTTCAATTATTGGATAATCTAATTTTTCAGTTTCTAAATTTGTTTTTGGCATTTGTTCAAATAATTTAATTTCTTTGCTCGTTGATATTAAAAAGTCATAACTTCCATCATTATTAAAATCTAGGGGAATAACACAATTTATACTATCTTTTGAACTATAAACAACTTCCATAT
The DNA here is from genome assembly GCA_965649115.1 of Caldifarciminota bacterium. Lineage (GTDB taxonomy): Bacteria > Hydrothermota > Hydrothermia > LBFQ01 > DSFT01 > DSFT01. Next base: position 3,756 of record CBFGJN010000016.1, read on the forward strand.
CTCCATAATCTCTAAAAATGCTAACCCTTTTGTTGTCATATAAAACAATCTCATTATTCCCATCATCTTCAATATCAATTAAAAAACCATCTTTATAGTTTCCATATATTTTTTTAATTTCATTTAAATTTTCATCAAGCACGATAGCCATATTTGATTTAAAAACAATTAAATAATTCATTGATTTTGAAACATTAATAACATCTTCAAAAATGATTTTATCGTTGTCAAAATTTCTTAAATTATTATTCTTGTCTATGTAAAGCTTTTTATCTGAGATCTCAATAATCCTATATCCGTACTTTTGATAATATGAACTATCAGAAAGGTTATAGCTTTGAGAGTTATAATAATTAGAGGATGCCAATAGAATTTTTGATTTTGTTGAGAAATCAGAAAATGTTCCTTTAATATCATAATAGTTTAGTTTTTTAGAATTTAAGTTATAACTTAAAAAAGGTGTATCAACATTTTTCGTGATAAAGTAAATTATTGGATAATCAATATAGACTTTTTTTAATGAGTTTTCAAAAGGAAATAAGCTATCAATTCCATTTCTGTTTAAAATGAAATTGTCCAAAAGGACTATGGATTTATTACCATCATATATAACATTTACATTCTTTGCTGTTAAATCCCAACTCTTCGTATTTATCCACAAACTCCAAACAACTAAACTCATATAATCATAAGCTCCAAAATTTTAAAGGTAGAAAAAATAATTATTTGTTTTGTCTAGTAATTCTGAAATATAGATTATTTCTTATTTTCCCCACCCACCCTGAATTTAAGCCTACGGCTTTTAAATACCCATTCTTATGCTTTGGGGGGCTTTGCCCCTCTTAAATTCCCCCAATAAATCAATAATTTTCTTAAAAACTTTATAAATTACTGATAATCAATTATTTAGCATTATTTACTGGACAAAGCTTAAAAAAATTCCCTATTGTTGTGTCCAATAATTCTGAAATATAGATTATTTCTTATTTTGCCCGCCCACCCTGAAAATAAGGCTTCGCCTTATAAATACCCATTTTTCGGCTATGGGGGGCTTCGCCCCCCTATAATCCCCCATAAAATCAATAATTTCTTTAAAAATTTTATAAGTTATTGACTATCAATCACTTAACACCATTTACTAGACAAAGCTTAATTATTTAAAATTTTAAAAGGCTCTTATTAATTATTTGTCAAATTGCTATATTTTCGTTGAGTTTTAAAATTTCATTATGTCAAATCTTGAATTTGTTCATTTACATGTTCATAGTGAATATAGTCTTTTAGATGGTGTTCCAAGTGTTTCAGATTTAATAAAAAAAGCAAAAGAACTTGGAATGAATGCTATTGCATTAACTGACCATGGTAATTTGTTTGGTGTTATTGAATTTTATGAAAAGGCATTAGAGGAGGGGATAAAACCTATTATTGGAATGGAAGGATATTTAGCACCAAATCATAGAACACAAAAACCAATAAAAGAAGATGAAAACTCTTACTTTCACATTACACTAATTGCCATGAATGATGAAGGTTTAAAGAATTTATATAAATTATCAACATATGCTTATTTAGAAGGATTTTATACAAGACCAAGGATAGATAAAGAACTTCTTGAAAAGTATTCTAATGGTTTAATTGTTTTATCAGGTTGTCCAAAAGGAGAAATTCCTCAAAATGTTTTAATTGACAATTATGAGAATGTAAAAAATTTAGTTGGTTGGTTTTATGAAGTATTTAAAGATAATTTTTATTTAGAAATTCAAGATGTAGGAATTGAAGAAAATAAGAAAATAAATAAAGAGCTTTTAGAGATTTCAAAAAAATTTAATATAAAAGTCGTTGCTACAAATGATGTTCATTATATAAATAAAGAGGATTACATTATTCAAGATATTCTTTTGGCTATACATAGCAAAACAACATTAAATGACCCAAAACGATTTAAAATTGAAACAAGGGAAATTTATATGAAAAGCAAAGAAGAAATGTACGAATTATTTAAAGGTTATGAATTTTCTTTGAAAAATACAATTGAAATAGCAGAGAAATGTAATTATAACATAAAGCTAGACCCTAATAACTTAAAACTTCCAAAACTAAATGAAGAATTAAATTTAAGAGAGCTTGCTTATGAAGGTTTAAAGAAAAAATTCAATAATGAAATTCCTGAAATTTATAAACAACGACTTGAAATGGAACTTGAAGTAATAGAAAAACTTGGATTTGAAGGCTACTTTTTAATTGTTTATGATATTGTTAATTATGCCAAAAAGAATAATATCCCTGTGGGACCTGGTAGGGGAAGTGCTGCTGGAAGTTTAGTTTTGTATGCACTTGATATTACAAAAATTGACCCAATAAAATATAACTTATTGTTTGAAAGATTCTTAAATCCCGAGAGAATATCACCACCTGATGTTGATTTGGATTTTGGAGATATTAAAAGAGATAAGGTTATTGACTATATATTCCAAAAGTACGGTATAAATTCAACTGCACAAATTATAACATTTAATACACTTGGACCAAAAGCTGCTATAAAAGATGTTGCAAGAGTTTTTAATTATCCTTATTCAGAAATTAATTATTTAACAAAATTAATCCCATATAATCCTAATGTTCAAAAATCAAAAGATGAAATTTTCGCTGAAATTAGAGAAATTCCAGAAATAAAAAGCGCATTAAAATCAAATCCACTGCTTGAAGAAATTTTAAAATATGCCTATAAAATAACAGGAAAACCAAGAACAACATCTGTTCATGCAGCAGGTGTAGCAATTGCACCTGGGAATATAACAGATTATGTTCCATTAGCACTATCAAAATCTTCTTCTAAAAAAGAAAAAATTATTACAACACAATTTGATAAAGATATTTTAGAAAAATTAGGAATTTTAAAAATTGATTTGCTTGGTGTAACTGTTTTGAGTATTATTGAAAAAACTGTTGAACTTATAAGACAAAGAAAAGACCCAAACTTTGACATTGATAAAATTCCTCTTGATGATAAGAAAACTTATGAAATGCTTTGGAAAGGTTATTTGCTTGGTGTATTTCAGCTTGAATCTTCAAGAGGAATGAGGGAATTAGTTATGAAAATGAAACCTGATAGATTTGAAGATTTAATAGCACTAATAGCATTATATAGACCAGGAGCACTTGCTTGGGCAAATGAATATATTGATAGAAAATTTGGAAGAAAGAAAATTGAATATGATTTTGAAGAATTAGAAGATATTTTAAAAGAAACTTATGGAATAATTGTTTATCAAGAACAAGTTATGCAAATTGCTAATAAGTTAGCAGGATTTACACTTGGGCAAGCTGATGTTTTAAGAAAAGCAATTGGAAAGAAAAAGAAGGATTTAATGGATCAAATGAGAGATGAATTTATAAATGGGGCAATAAGTAGAGGTAAAGATCCTGAAAAAGTGAAAAAGCTTTGGGAAACTATTGAAAAATTTGCAGAATATTCATTTAACAAATCGCATTCTGCTGGTTATGCAATGCTAACATATCAAACTGCTTATTTAAAGGCAAATTGGACAATTGAATTTTATACCGCTATATTATCACTTGAAATGTTAAAAGGACAACAATTTTATAAAAAAGCACCTGCTATTATTTATGAAGCTAAACAATTTGGAATTAATATATTACCACCTGATATAAATGAGAGTGATTTTGAATTTAAAATTGAAAATGAAAATTCAATTAGGTATGGACTTGGAGGAATAAAAGGTATAGGAATAAATACTATTGAAGATATTTTAAAGGCAAGAAAACTTGGTAAATTCAGAAGTTTAGAAGATTTAAAGATGAGAGTTAAAGGAATAAATAAGAAGGCACTTGAAGCATTGATAAAGTCTGGTGCTTGTGATGGAATTATAAAGTCAAGAAAATCCGCTCTTTTAAGAATTGATAGTAACTTAAAAGTTGGTTCAGTTGAAGGAGGACTATTTTCCAGCGTTATAGTTAATAAAGAAGATAATATTCAAAAAGATGATGAAAACTTTCTTTTAAAATGTGAGATGGAATCGCTTGGCATTTATCTTACTAGACATCCTTTAAATCCATTTAAAAATTTATTTGAAAATTATAGAGGAATAACAATTGAGGATATTTATAATGAAGAAATAAAAGATAAGGAAATTACACTTTATGTTGCAAAAGTTTTTGTTCAAACAAAAAAGAATTCAAATAAAGAAACATATTGTATTTTAACTGTTGAGGATTTTACAGGTTCAATTGATGTTTTTGTTCCCGCAGGAAAATATGCTCAATATAAAGATATTATTGAAGGTGATTATTTTGCTTATAAAATAAAGGGAATTTTAAATTATGATGAAGAGGAAGATGAAAGAATTCCAGAAATTATGCTTGAAAAAATTGAGCCATTAACAATTAACAATTTTGGAAGTAAAGTTATTTTTGAGATTAGTTTAGATAATTTTGATGTTGAAAAGTTCATTAGCTTTATAAAAAACAATAATTCAAATGAAGGTATTGAAATATCTATAAAAATTAATGAAAATGGTTCATCACAAATTTATAAATCCAAAAAATTTAAACTTGAAAGAAAAGCTCTTGAAAAATGTAATGAATTTAAATGGTATTTAGTTTAATAAAATGGATGATTAGATTTTTTGTTTTAGTAAATTCATCTAATTTTTCTGGATCAATTGGCTTTTCTGGTTGAATTTTTAATTTAAGAGGATTGATTAGCTTTCCATCTTTTCTCATTTCAAAGTGTAAATGAGGACCTGTTGATAAACCTGTTGAACCAACATTTCCTATGTATTGTCCAGCTGAAACTCTTTGATTAACAAAAACAGAGATTTTTGATAAATGAGCATATCTTGTTTCATAACCCTTTGGATGCTTTATGATTACAATATTACCATATCCACCTTTCCAACCCGCATAAATAACAACACCATCTCCTAATGAAAATACTGGCGTGCCATAAGGAGCAGCATAATCAACACCATGATGTAATCTATACTCTCTTAAAATTGGGTGGAATCTATAACCCATATAGGATGTTATTTTATAAATTTTTAAAGGAGATTTTAAAAACATTCTTGAAAGTGTATTCCCGTTTTCATCATAATACTTATCACCAAATTTAATAGCTTTTTTTATTCCTACTTTTTTTCCATAATAAACTGCATAATATATATCTCCATATCCTATAAGTCTTTCGTTATAATAGAGTTTTTCTAAAACAATCAAAAAGCTATCACTATCTTCTGTTTCTACTAAAAAATCAATATCCCAAGCAAAAATATCTGCATATTTCTCAACAAGTTCAGGAAGCTCATTTAATTTTAAAATTGAATTATATAAATTACCTTCAATTGAACCTTTTATAATTTCAAGCTTTTTTTGAATAAATCCTTTTTGAAAATGAACTTCTCTAATTGTATCTTTTAATAAAATTTCAAGTTTATTGAAATTTTTCTTTATGGTAAGAATTATTGAGCTATCACTTAAAATTTTTATTTTTAATGTGTCATTTTTGTTAAATGTTTTATCATCAAAATAATTTTTAATTGTTTGACTTAAAATGAAAATTTTTTTATTTTCAAGTCCTAAACTTGATAATATATTCCAAAGTGGTTGATTTAGACTATAAACTAAAAATATATTATTTACCATATCTTTCTACATAAGCTTTTGCAACCATTTTTGAACATTTTCTTATCCTTCCTATATAGATTGTTCTTTGAGATGGTGAAATTGCTCTTCTTGAATCAAGGATATTAAATGTATGTGATAATTTTATAACATAATCATAAGCGGGATAAATTAAGTTTAATTCAATCATTCTATAAACTTCCTTCTCATAAAAATCAAATGCCTTTTTATAAAATTCAACATCTGCAAAATCAAAATTAAAATAACAAAATTCTCTTTCAAAGTCTTTGTAAATATCACCCCATTTCCATTTTTCATTCCATTTAATATCAAAAATTGTATCAACATTTTGTATAAACATTGCTATTCTTTCAAGTCCATATGTAATCTCAACTGCAGGAATTTTTAAATCAATTGAACCTGATTGTTGAAAATAGGTAAATTGAGTTATTTCTAATCCATCAATCCAAACTTCCCATCCTATTCCCCAAGCTCCAAGTGTAGGGCTTTCCCAATCATCTTCAACAAATCTTAAATCATGATTTTTTATATCTATTCCTATTGCTTTTAATGAATCAATATAAATATCAATAACATTATCTTCGGGAGGTTTTAGTATAACTTGAAATTGATAATATTGCTGAACACGATTTGGATTTTCTGCATATCTTCCATCTTTTGGTCTTCTTGTAGGTTCAATATATGCACATCGCCATGGTTTATTATCAAGAACTTTAAGAAATGTTGCTATATTGAATGTGGCAGCTCCAACTTCTGAATTATAAGGTTCAAATATAAGACAACCTTTACTTTTCCAATAATTTTTCAAGTTAAGAATAATATCTTCAAAAAACATAATATGATTTTTGAAAATTTTAAAGTTATCGGCATAGGGGGCTTTATTTATTTATGAATTTTGAAAAATTTTTGTTATTGTAAAATGTTAAATTTTTTAAATTTTTATAATCTTCAATACTATGTGCATCTGAGCCAACTAAATCGCAAATTTCATATAATTTTTGAGCTTTTTTCATAATTTCTGTCCCATAAGCTCCATTTAAACTTTTTACATTTACTTGAATTAGAACATTAAAATCTTTTATTTTCTTAACTTCATTAATTGTAAGGTAAGGGTATCTTTCTGGATGTGCTAAAATTGGTTTTAAACCATATTTCATAACCTTTATAAATGGTTCAATTATATCAGATGGTTTTTTATAAAAGTCAAATTCTAATAAAATAAAATTTGTTCTTTCAACAGCAAAAATTCTTGGATCATAGCTTTCAATTGCATCAATTCTAACTTCATATCCAATCAATATATTGAAGTCAATATGTTTTAATATATTTTCTCTAATTTCATTTAAAGTTTCTCTTTTCGGGAAATATAAACTATTAGCATGTGGTGTTGCTATAACACCTGAAAAATTATTTTCTTTTAAGAATTTTATCATTTCAATTGTTTCCTCTAAACTTTGAGAACCATCATCTACATTAGGCAGAATATGACAATGAAAATCAAACATATTTAAAAGTTTAAAATTTTAAAGGGAAGTAATTAAGAGGCTATGCTTTGTTCAGTAAATTCGGGGGTTTTAATGGTGGGCGAAGTTTTTATCCTTTAAAATTTAATTATGTCAATTCATTTAAATATGTTTGAAATTAGACTTCCAAATGAAAAATTTAAAGTATTTAGTAAAAAAGTCAAAAATCCAAATTATCAAGAATTAAAGAATAAATATAAAAACGAAGATATAAATTTTTATTTAATAGGGAAATTTTTATACGCTTATGGCAAAGATATTTCAATTTTAAGAAATGAAAGATTTAGAGAACTTTCTATTTCTTTTAACGATGAGCCAAAATTAACAGGAAAAATTTTAAAAGATGCAATTATAAAAAAATTAGAAAAATTACAAAATTATCAAATAGATAATAAAAAATTTGAAATTATAGTTTATGAGAAACTTCCAAAAATAATAGCTGAAAAACTTGAAGTTTATCGTGGTTTTAGATTACAAGTAATTTTTTTAAATGTAGAAAATGCTTTAAAATTTTTCTTAATAGTTAATAGAAAGTTTAAAACAAATTTAAGCCCAAAAGAAATAAAAGAATTAGATGAGGAAATCTATGATAAATTCAAAATTGAACAAGGAGAGCTAAATGAAGATGGGAAAATAAATAAAAATCTAGGTAAAATGATATTTGAAGATATTAAAAATTTCGTTTCTCAAATAGGATTTATAGACCTTCCTTATGGCCTAAAAGCTAATATAAATAATGAGCCTTATTGTTTGAAATATGAAGATAAAATTTTTTCATCTACCCACTTTAATTCTTGGTTATAAATATCCTGTTGATTTATCCAAAGAAAAATTATACCCTGCGATTAAATCAGCCGGTCCCTATCAGCCTTTAAAAAACGAAGTTAGAGGAGCTATAATTTCAAAGAAAATTGAGGAAGATATTGAAAGTTTTAAAAATTATTTTGAAGCAGAGTTTAAAGGTCTTTTTAAGAAAGAAATAAAGCTTGATATTAGGCAAAAATTAGATAACATTGGTAATTATCAAATAATTATTTGGGTAGTTTGTGATGAAAGTGATTATATAAATGCAAAAAATCAAAAAAGAATATCTAAGGTTCCTATTCAAATTGTAAGAAAAGAAAAAATAAATTCTAATAACAAAGGTTATAATTTTTTAATTTCAAATCTTTGTCTTAATGTTTATTGTAAGCTTGGTTTTATTCCCTGGATTATAGAACCTAACTATGATGCTTATGTTGTAGGAATTAAGAAAAAGAAAAGGAATAATAATTTTGTTTATTTTGTTAAAGTTTTTAAAAATGATGGTTATTTGGTTTTCAAAGATGGTCCTAGTTCAAATTTTAAAGAACTATTAAGTAAAATTCCTAGATATACAAATAAATTTTCCTTCCATTTTTCTGTTAAACCCTCAAATGATGAAATTTCAGCTATTGAAGAAAATTTTAGAATTTATAAATATGCCATAATTTATATAAATTTATATTCAAACTTTCTTATGTTTGATTTAAGGAATGAATGGTATATGCCAGAAAGTGGATATTTTATTAGATTGAGTGGAAATAGAGGACTTATATTATCTGATGGCTTATTTAATTCAAAAAGAAGCAAGCCTGGTTTTCCAAAAGTTTTAGATGTTAATATTTTAAAATCAAAAATAAATTTTAATGAATACGAGAAATTATTTGAGCAAATTTATCATTTTCGTTATGTAAATTATAAGAGTTTTTTTAGTTTTCCATCAATTCCAGCTGAAATTACTTAAACCAAACATTATATTCATATTTCTTTGCCCCAAATGATGATTTTATAAAACCTACACTTTCCTTAGTTTCAAGTCCAAAGTCAAGAATTTCTATTTTATTTTCAATAGCCCATCTTACACTAATTAAGAATAAAAATTCCCCCATATCAAAATTTAATAATTTTTTATAACCTGAAATCCAAAGTAGTGCATAGTTATTTACTTTTACTATTAAAATTCCTCCCAAGTAGTTATCATTTTGAAAAACATTTATTAAATTAAGATATTTTTTTAGCTTTAAAATACTTTCTTTTTTAAAAGGTTTGTGATGTCCTGAATAAACAATTTTATAACTTTCATAGAATTTTTCAAAAAAGTCAAAACCCTCTTTAATTGTTAAATTTAACTTTCTCTCTTTGTTTTGAAGTTTTTTTAAGCTTTTATATCTATTTTTGCTAATCATTTTAAAAAAAATTTCAATAGATTGTGGCACTTCAAGAAGATAAGTAAAAACTTTCTTATTTTTTAGAAATTCAACATTTATTTTATTTTCAAAGTCATATATGTAAAATTTAAAAAAATTTTTTGATATTGATTTTAAAAACATTTTATCTACACTATTTTTAAATCCTCCGTAAAATCCATAAGTTAATGAATAACCTCTTTTTATTAAATTCCCTTTTGATATAATAGCTATTGGTTCAAAAAACTCAACTTTTCCTTCTGAAAAATCAGCTAATTTTTTTATAAATTCTTCTTCACAAAATGGATTTTTCAAAGTCTAAACATAAGCAATATACCTGCAAATAAATCTAATGTAGTATTTGGAATTAATCTGAATGCAGGTGTAATTTGAATACCAAGGTCTATTGGAGCTTCTGTAAATGAATAATTTAATGTAAATGGAATTCGTATTCCTACACCAGCAGATTGATTTTTATCAACTTTTACTGTCATTAAATAACCACCAATTCCAATATAAAACTTCAAAGGTTGAAGTTCTCTCGTTGGTATATTGAAATCTTTATCAAAACTAAAATAAATGTTGTTATCTATAACATCCCAGCCAGCCATAATTCTAAAATCTTGTTCAAACCTTAAAGATAAAGCAACAGGTGAACCTATATGAGCACCAATAGAATGAAGCTGGGTAGTGAGAATGAAAATCATAGCTAAAATTTTAAAGGTTAAATTGAAGTAGTGTGTTTTATAAATGCTAACGCCCCCTATTAAATCCCCCAATAAATCAAATAATTGATTAAAACTTTAAGAAACATCTGCCTTACCTTTAAAATTTTAGACCTATGATAACTTTCAAAGGAAATAAAGTTAGTGTAGTTGGCAGAATGCCCAATGTTGGTGAAGTGGCACCTGGTTTTGTTGCTATTGATAGTGCTTTAAATGAAAAAACACTTAATGATTTCTCCAATAAAATAAAAATTATTTCTTCTGTTCCTTCTCTTGATACTTCTGTCTGTTCATTAGAAACAAAAAAAATTGATGAATTGATGAAGAAATTTTCAGATGATTATGTATTTATAACGATAAGTATGGATTTACCATTTGCTCAAAATAGGTGGTGTGGAGCTAATGGTGTTAGCAAAGTTGTCACACTTTCAGATTATAAATATCGTTCATTTGGATATGCTTATGGATTGTATGTTATGGAACTTGGATTATTAGCAAGATGTTTGTTTATCATTGATAAAGAAAATAAGGTTAGATATATTCAGCTTGTAAATGAAATTACAAGTGAGCCAAATTATGAAGATTTAGAAAAAGCCCTAAATGCTATTTAAATATATTGGAAATTTTAGGTGGAAAGATATTTTTGAAAAACCTTATAAAACTAATGATAATTCATTTTTAAATGTTAAGCGTTTTGAGATCGTAAAAGGTAAGGATATTGAATTTAGATATTTTGAAATTGAAAAAGGTGGTTATTCATCACTTGAAAGGCATGAACATGAACATATTGTAATGTTCATAAAGGGTAGAGGAATTGTTTTAATTGAAGATGAAATTTATGAATTTGAACCATTTGATGTTATTTACATCCAATCATTTAAAGCACATAGATTTATAGCAAAATATGAAGATATAGGATTTATTTGTGTTGTAAAAAAAGATAGAGATAAACCTCAAAAATTAAATGAAGAAGAAATAAAAGCTTTAATTAACAAAAATCCAAATTTAAAGGAATTTTTAAAGTTCGGGGTATAGCTCAATGGTAGAGCGTTCGGTTCGGGACCGAAAGGTTGCCGGTTCAAATCCGGCTACCCCGAATTGGTAGAAGAAAAATTAAAGAAAGTCGCTTCCGCTTTATTAGATAAATATAAACAAGTTTCAAAACCAAAAGAAAGTGTTATTATTTTTGTTTATAAAAAAGAACTTGGATGGGAAATTTTAAAATTAGCTTATGAACAAGGTTATAAAATTATAAATAAAACACTGCCATTTTATGTTGAATATAAAACTAATTTTGATTACTACGATTTCGGATTTCATAATGCTGATATTCCTTATGAAGAGAGAGAAGAAATTGAAGATGCTTTTAGAAAAGGAAAATTAAAGTGCTTAATTTCTACATCAACCTTGGCTTATGGTGTGAATTTACCTGCTGATAGAGTAATTATATTATTAACTTCATTTTATGATAAAGAGAAAGGAAAAATGATAACACTTCCATCAATAACAGATGTTATCCAAATGGAAGGAAGGGCAGGAAGATTTGGTATTAAAGAAATAGGTTATGTTCATATATTGAGATACAGAACATCTAAAAAAACTTATGATAAAGTTTATGAAGAAACTTTTAATTCTTCTGATAGTGAAATTGTTAACGCACTTAAAAACATAGATAAAATTTTTGATGATTATTTAGGAGAAGCTGCAAGACTATCATCATTCATTTTATCTGCTTATAAAATTAGTAATGGAGATGTTTTTGAATTTCTAAAAAGAACATTTTCATTTAAAGATTTTAACGATAAAAGAAAAATTACCTTTATTTTGGATTTCCTAACTCAAAAAAAGTACATTGAAAACAATAAAGTTACAAAGAAAGGAGAATTTTGTTTAAGTAGCGGAATTCCACCAACTGCTTATGAAGAATTTTTAAAAAGAGCAAAAATAAAAGGTGATTTATTTGTAAAAATTAGACCATTAATTTGGACAAAAAGAATTAAAGATTGCTTAAAACCATTTTTAACTGAAGAAGATGTTATAAAATTTTATGATAAAAGCTTTTTAGAAGCTTTAAAGCCATTTGATTATCCTGAAGACGGCTCACATGAATTAATTTTCTATATTAAAGGTGGGCTTTTTAAATTAAGGAATATCCATAATCCTCCAAGTGAATTATATTTAGGAACAGAAGTTTTACACCTTTCAAAGGCACTCATAAAAATTTCTGATTACTTCTTTCTTTCAAATGAAGATATTTTAAGAATTGCTCATTCACTAAGATATGGAATTGATTATGAATTTTCACCTATTGGTTCAATTGGAGGCATAGGTCATATGAGAGCAAACGCTATTAAATTAGCTATATCATTAAATCATAAAATTAAAAATTTTAGTTTTGAAAATAAGGTTAGTGATATTCTTGATTTATTAGATGAAAAAACATTAAAGGAAGTCCTTTCAATGAGATATACTCATTCTGAAAATATAAAAAGGGAAGCAAGCAATATCTTAAATGCGCTTTCAAAAAATAGGGATAAAGTTCTTATAGATGAATATATTTTAAGAGGCATTAGTTTATTTAAGCTTGATAAAGAATCTGCATTAAAATTGCCAGTTAATGAGCTTCTTAATAAATATCTTGAAAGCTAATGGAAATTTTAAATAATATCAATTACAAAAAATTTTCTTCAATTTCTGATTTTTTAGCATTTATTAGTATTTATGATGATAATAATAGAACGATTGCTTGGAAAAATTTGATGCTAAAATATTCTAATTATTTTAAAAATGGTATTGTAGTTGAACTTGGTGCGGGTTTTGGATTATTTTCTGAATTCGCACTTGAACTTGGGGCAAAAAAGGTTTATGCAATTGAAAGAAATAGATATTTATTTAATGTTCTTAAAGAAAGGCTTTCAAAATATAAAGAAATAAAAGTTATTAATATAAATGCACTTAAATTTATACCAAAAGAACACATTGATGTTGTTATTCATGACTTTTATGGGCATTTACTTTATGATGAATCGTTATATATTCTTGATAATTTAAAATTTAAACCAAGTATTGTTATACCAAATGGCGGAAAGCTTAAACTTGGATTTTTTGATTTAAATGATATTGAAGATAATGTTATTGATTATTCCATTTTAAGACAACTTAAAAATTTATTAATATCTGATTTATTTATAATTGAAAATAAACCTAAATTAACTATTGATTTAGCAACTTGGTCATTTTCAGAAGGATTAAAAATTGATGAAATTGTTGATATTTCTAATTTCAAAGGTGAAATTCTATTGTTTTATCTTGAAGTTCTTCATAATAATAACTTTGTTTGTGATGCTTTTGAATGTCAAAATTGGTCTTTGGTTTTTGCTTATAGATTTTCTGATAGATTTTCTTTGAAATTCAAGTGGGGTGGTGATTTTTGTAAAGTTTATTTTTCTTTTCTATGAATTACAAAATTATAAAAAATGAAGATGAAATTTTAAAATTAGATGAGAAAATTAGATATGAGTTTTTAAATTCAAGGAATCGTGTAAAAGTTGAAAAAATTCTAAATGGTTATTTATTCGTTCTTGTTATATCAATAAATAAAATGGTTGTTGTATTTTTTAATGAAAATGAAATGATATTTAGAAGCTTTGGTTTTGATATTGAAAATTACATTAGTAATAATTTTTCTGAAACATTATTTAGATTATTTCAGGAAATTGGAACAAATGAAATTGATAAATTAAGAGAAGAGCTTAAAAATCTTGAAGATAAAGTATTTTCAAAAATTGATTATCCAAAACTTGATAAATCATTACTTAAAAGTTTATATTTTTATAAGAAATCAATAGATGAATTAGCGAGATATTATTTTCTACAAGAGGATTTATTAGAGGAAATGGAAATTGATAGAAAAGTCCTTTTTCAAATAAGAAGAATTAAAACTGCTCTTGAAAAAATTTCAAGTTCAACAAATTCCCTTATTGAAATATATCTTGAAATGATTGATACAGCAGCTAATGAAATTATGAAGTTTTTAACAATCATTGCTACAATTTTTATACCGCTATCATTTTTGGCAGGTGTTTATGGTATGAATTTTAAATATATTCCTGAACTTGAATGGAAATTTGGATATTTTTTGTTTTGGATTATTTGTATTGTTTTTTCAATTTTTTCAATTTTTTATTTTAAGAAAAAAAAGTGGATTTAACTTTTAATTTGCCTTTTTCCATATATATGATTTTAAAACCAATTGACTTGTTTATTTTATAGACTAACTTATAAATTGAAGAATTTTTTAATGAAGAAACGCGAATAATTTGAAATTTATTTAGTGTTTTGTTTTCAAAAAGTTTTTTAATAAGTTTCATTTCTTCATTTGAAAGTTTAATTCTTATTAATTTTTTGGCAATTTTAAAAATTAAGAAATTTTGATTAAATTTATATTTTAAGTTCAATGATAAATGAAAGTTCTTGTAAAATTCTTTAATAAAGTCCTTCAATTTTTCGGTTTTAAAAAGAATATATCCCAATCTTAATGTGAATGTGTTAGAATATCTTTTTGATAAATTTATTGCTCTTTTGTATTGACGATTTTTTAAAGCTAATAAAATTAAACTATCAATTGAAAATTTTGTTTTTGTATCTAAAAATAAGCAAAATTCTAAAATTTCCCTTGCTCTATCAGTTATAATATAATTCTTTATTTCATTATATATAGAAATTGCTTTTTCCCTTTCTCCAATTGCCACATAACAAATAGAAAGTAGTATTCCTGTTTGAACTTTTAAATGTTTAAATTGATAAGTTTTTTGAAATTCTCTAATTGCTTTTTCAATATAACCTTTCATAAAATAAATATAACCTTTTGCTAATGCTTTATCTCTCCTATCATCAATGTATTGAAGAATTGTGTTTGCTTTCTTAAAATTGTTTTGATTTGTAAGGATAATAATAGCTGTTGAAGGATAAGCATATTTTTCTATATTCTCAATTGGAATGTTATAATAACCTTTCGTTGAAGAAACAGCTATAAAGTCAGATGTTAAGATATTAGGAAAATTTAATTTTTTAAGAATTTTATAAGCTGATTTTAAGAACTTTAATGAATGTTCTCCTTCACTTATTAAACTACCTATTAATAGTGTATAAAACTTAATACAAATATCATTATGTTTAATGATATTCAAATTCTCAAAGGAAATTTTCATCAGCTCTTTATTACCAAGCCATAAAGCACATGAACCAAGTATAACATATGCTCTAATTAGTGAATAATTTAATTTCTCTTCTTTTAATTTTGGAATTATTTTATTTATTTCATAAATTGCTTTTTCATAATTTAGATTATAACTTAAATCAAGTGCAATTTTATTTAATTTTAAATGGGCAGGAAGTTCATCAAAATTGTACTTGCTTAATAATTCTATATTTGAAACAGTTCCAACAAGCTGAAAAATACCCATTTTTAAAAACTTTTCGGAAATATCAGTTTTTACATATCCAAAGTATAAAACCTCAAATTTTTCTTTATTAAATCCACATAATCCATAATCTCTTAAAATTCTAAATACTTTATCCTTGGATATGTTTAAAGTTTTACTAATTTCCTCAATCTTTAAACTTGGCTGTTCTTCTTTTAATCTAAAAATTCTATATCTTAATTCTATAAATTCCTTTAATTTTTTTTCCTTTTTCAAATATCTAAATACTGTTCTTTCTGAAACATTTAGGATTTGTGATATTTCTTTGATTTTAAATCCTTCATTTTTAAGTTTTATTGCCCTCAAAATTTTATCCAAGTTATCTGACATATTTTACAAAATTTTAAAGTTAGTTTGAAAATAGGAAAAACCCATTTTGAAAATATAGTAGTTAATATACTTTTTTGCTATTGACATATCCAAATTTTTCAGTTTAAAATATGGACAAGAAGGAGGATAACCATGATAAGAAAGATAATAAAAATAATGATATTGACGATGGGGGGGATATATTATCTAAATGCTCAAAACTATCAACCATATATGGTCTCTGATTCACACTGGGTAATGGGAAGACATGATATAAAGAGAACAGGTTTCAATCCAATCAGATGCACATCTCCTGCTAATGTTAGTAGAAGTTGGTATCATGCAACTGCTGGAAGTGATGGCAATGAAGTAAATACTATTATTCCTCCAAAAAGAGTTTTTTCATCAGGAAATGCTCTATCTGCTACTGATAACAATTTAAATTTAGCTATGTACAATGCTTATAATGGAAGTATAATATGGTACCATAGTAGTCCTGGTGATGCAGATCTTGAGCATTCTGGTTGTGTTTATGCTTATAATAATCTTGTTTTTTGTCAGTGGATAAATGAAGCAAGCGACCCTTGGAGTAGCGATAAATCAAAAGCCCAATTATATGATGCAAATAATGGCAATATACTATGGACAAATCAAGATGCTAGTAGTAAAGTCCATTATTCACCACCAGCAGTTTATCAGATAGGAAATGAACATTGGGTTTTTAGAGGGGTTAATGGCAATGCTAGAGCTGCCAAAATAATGCCAGTTAGTCCATTTTATCAGCAAGTTTGGTCAGTGAATTTAGGTTATGTAATAGGGGCACCGGCAATTCTTAAAACTGATGGATTGAATAATTATGTATTATATCCTGTTAGTAATTTTAATAATAACTCTTTGAAGGATAGGGTTGTAGCACTAAATATACCTGATGGAACTACAAGGTGGGTATGGGATTTGCCGCCTGGCAAAAGATTTTTTGTTAATTATAATAATGACCCTTATCCTTGCAGACCTTATAAATGCGCCAACATATCTGGTTATGATATTGATAATGATGGTAAAGATGAAATTTTTGTAAGATATGATAGTTTTCTTGTTATGTTAAGAGAAATAAACAATAGCCCTACTTTAATATGGTCAAGAAAATTATCTTCTTATCTTCCTACTGCAATTGCTATTGGTCCTATTTTACCTAATAATAAAATAGGGATAGCTGTTATCCCATTTAGAACAATGGGTGGTGGTCCTGCATATTGCGGAAATAATCTTGTCATATTGGATGCCACAAATGGTAATATCGTATGGACAATAAATTTGCCAGAAGACTATTGTAATTCACCTACAATAGCGGATGTAAATGCTGATGGAATTTACGATGTTATTATAGCAAGTAGAGGCTGTTCTAATCCTGCTGCTTATAGTAGTTCTAATAATTTCTCATCACCTGTTTGGCAATCAACTGGCTGTTCCCAAGCAGCACCATTAAGTTCAGATCTAGCAGTTGGTTTAATAGATACAGTAATGGCATTTTCAATTGGAGATGAAAGTTGTTATACAAATGTATGGTTATGTAAAAAAGCTATTACACCTGTTTCATTTAATGAAAATTGGGGAGTAAATTATAAAATTATAAAGGGAGGGATTGAATTTGAAGGTTATGGAAATGTTGAAATTTACAAAATTGATGGTTCTTTGATAGGAAATTACGAGATTAGGAGTTTCAGAAAAGTTAATCTATCAAGGGGTATTTATATAGTTAGAATAAACAAAGAAAATAAGAAAATTATTATAAACTAGGGGGTGGAATATGATGTTCTTTATTTTAAATTTAACCTTAGATGAGCTTAAAGTTAAATATGGAGCTATAACAAGCGCTTCAGGTAATGCTTGTGTTTATATAAGTCATGTGATAAGTTTAGATGGTTGTGGCAACTTTAACTATCAAAATAATTCATACACTGGCTATGTATTTTATCTTGTTTGGACTAATGTTTATGGAAGTGTAAGTATAACCCAAAATGATACTTTATTCATATTCCACTTTGCTAACAAGAATAAGAAGAGGAGTGCTTATAAACATCCATATCTAAGTCCATATAAGTTCTTCTATTTACTTACGGAAAATCTTGATAAGGTTCAATATAATATCCAAGAAAATGATAAATTTTATATCGTTGAGTTCTACAATGCTTACAGAAAATGGATATTTGAGATTGATAAATCAAGCTATATAATAAATTCTATAACTGCTTATGATAGTGATGGGTTTGTTCAAGCGAAAATAACATTTTCAAACGTAAATTTAAATTATTAGTATGATGATTTTTGTATTTTGTTTTAATGGCTATTTAACGTTTGGAACAAGCGGAGGGGATTATATAAGAGCTGTTTATAAAGAAGGTAATAGTTTTTACTTTGTATCTACCACAAATGGTTGGACAAATACTAATGCCCATGCCGTCTTGGGAATAATGTCTCAATATGGAACTGTTTCAACTTTAAAAAGATATTACGTAAGTGCTTCAAATCCTTCTTATAATTTGTGGATCCAAGATATAAAAACAACATCTAATAACATATATATGGTTGGTTCAGTTTGTAAATATGAACAATACTATTATATTTGCTCAAATAGTTCATCTCCCTTTTCATCATTTGTAAGTTTAGCTGTTATTATAAAAACTGATAAAAGTGGTAATATATCTTGGTATAAAATATATGATTATTCCTCAATTTTAAACTGCTACAATAATAATCAAAGATTTTCTCATATTTACTCTTCTTATATTACAAGTGATGGTAATCTTCTTATTGGAGGAGAAGCAACATTTTGTGATTATTCTGGTCTTATTCTTGGAAGTGCTGGTTTCATATCAAAAATAAATTCATCATCTGGTAATGTATTATGGAATATATTCATTTACGATTCTTCAAATGGCGTTTGGGGTAATAGTGCTGTTATATCAGTTTTTGAAAAAGGAGGTTATTATTATGCTATAAATCAAACTACAAGAAGTATAGGAATTATAAAAATTCAGACAGATGGCTCATTTTGGTATTGGAATAGATTTCAATTACCTTTCAATATACCACAACAACAACGGGCAGTAGGTAGGGCTATTCCTTCAAGTGATGGAAATTATCTATTTGCAGGGGTTAGTCATCCAGGTGCATATTCAACAGATATCTTAGTTGTCAAAATTGCTTCTGACCCTCCGAATTCATATATTGTATTTTCAAAAGTCTTTCCTTATAATGGAAATGATATTTCAAGAGATGTTATTGAAAGGACTTCTGATTATGTCATTGGAGGTAATCTGAATTTTAGTTATTCAAGTAGCTCAGCAGTTTTAGTATCAATAAGTAAATTGAATGGTAATATAAACTATGCATATACACCTTCCCAAAACAATAGTTATATTGATAGACTTTTTCTTCATTCTGATGGAACAAGTATTTATATTTTCGGGAATACATTTCCTCTTTTATCTGGACAAAACTTAGTTATATTGGATGATGGTTATTTGAATAATTGTTATTCATTTACTAATTATAATTTAAGTGCTAATGATTACAACTTGACGCGAACAGGTTATTATTATTTTTCTACTTATTTGCCATCTTCTTATAATTTAATTATTTCAACATCTACTGCTAACTTTCAATACAGTCAAAGGTGTGGTTATTTAACACCATTAAATTATAAAGAATGTTTGAAAGATATTGAGGATTATGAAATTTTTTCAATTGATGGAAGAAAATTAAATAGTTTTGATAGAAAGAAGAAAGGTGTGTTTATTTTAAAACTAAAAAATGAATCTTTTAAAGTTTTGTTAAATCCTTAATCTATGAGAGGCAGCTTCCAAGATTTTTAAGCCGAAGGCCTTAGTTTAGGTGCTTTGTCTAGTAACTTGTGAAAATTTATTAAAAATCTTTATTTTATGGGGGGTTTTAGTGGGGGGCTCCGCCCCCCAATGAAAAATTAAAAAACCAAATTTTAGATATTATTTTCAAGTTTGTAAATAAGGAAGAATGTGCTATTTTTTTTATTTGGTTCATTTGTAAAGGGTAGGGTAAGGCAAAGCTCAGATATTGGTATCGGAATTATTTGTAATGAAAAAATAGCTCCTATATTGATTCAAAAAATTAGAGATGAGTTAAATGAAAAAGCTTGGACACTAAGAGAAATTGATGTTATTGATTTTAATAATATAAGTGATAAAGTTTTTTTAAAGTCTGCCTTAAAGGAGATTGAGATATGGCATATAGGCAAGAAATTGAAAATCAATTTAGAAAGTTTGAAAGTGCCTTAAAGAGATTAGAAGAAGTCCTATTAATTGAAAATTACAATGATATTGTAAGGGATTCTGCTATAAAGAATATCATATTTTGAGGGAAAATTTTGTAATAGTCCAAGACAATGTTTTAAATTTGCTTTTAGTATAGGTTTAATAGAAGATGAGAATTTATTCTTAGAAATTTTAGAATATAGAAATCTAACAGTCCATACTTATTATGAACTTAATGCTAATCAAGTTTATGAATTTTTAAAAGAAAAAGGAATTATAGCATTTAAAAGTATTTATGAAAAATTAAAAGTCTATATTGATAGTATTTAAACGTTTTTATTTTACACATAATGAACCTTATGTTAACTAAAATTAATTTTTAAAAAAGGAGGGTCTAAAAACCCTCTTCTTCTTCCTCAATAATAGAAATTGTTGGAATTGTTTCTTTAAGTTTTCTCATAGCATTATAAAAGTCATCTTCAATAACTCTAACTCTTTTACCATATATAGCTTGCCAAGCTTTACTTACAATTGTTTCTTTACTTAACGCATTTTTCAATCCAAGTTCCTTATATCTTTCATCTAAGACCTTTCTCAAATCAAGTAAAATTTCTGCTCTTTTCTTTCTTTCCTCTCTTGCTAAATTTAATTCATATTCTGTCCAATTATCAACCTTTTGTAAAACTTTTTCAAACGCATAAGCAGGAAATCTTTTATCGTTATATTCATCAGTTATAAAGCCAATTGTTAAAAAATAAGGAAATTCAATCAAATCGGAAAGTTCATATTCTTTCATATTTGGAAATTTTTCAAGATGCTCTTTAAATATCTCGTACGATTGATGAGCTTTATCTTTTAAGTTTGGAGCTTTTTCTATATTCAAACTGATTATATATTTTTTCATTTCTTTTGGAAGAATTATTGAAGGAATTTCTCTTATTCCAAGAAGTTTGGCAGCTTCAAGCCTATGCTGTCCATTTATAACCTCATAATAAGAACCATCCTCTGATGGAATTATAATAATTGGATCTATAAAACCAAGCTTTTCCATAGACATCATTAGATTCTTAACAAGAGCATCTGATATTTCCCTTTGTATCGTAGGAATTCTAATTTTATCAGCTTGAACTAATTCAAATTCTATTTCATAACCTTTATAAGGTTCTTTAAATTTCATAGTGCTAAAATTTTAAAGCACAAGTAAATAAAAGCTTCGCCTTTAAAAATAGGGCTTAAAATTTTATTGTGATACTAAAAAACCTTCAACTTATAAATTTTAAAAAATTTTCTTATTTAAAATTGGAATTTTCGGAAGGTGTTAATTTTATTATTGGAGGAAATGGTTCAGGAAAGACAACAATTATTGAAGCAATAAGTTATCTTTCAATTCCAAGGTCTTTTAGAGGTGTAAAAGATGAATTTTTAATAAAATTTAATGAAATTGGATGGACAATTAAAGCAGAAATTTCTAATTTAATAGAACATAATATTCAAATCACTTATAAGAAAGATGGATTTAAGGTAATATATCTTGATGGGAAAAAACTGAAAACATTTTTAAAATTATTTGAAACATTTTCCGTCCTAACCTTTCATTCAAATAATTACAATTTAATAGACCAAAGTCCAGAACTAAGACGCAAATTTTTTGATTGGTTTTTTTCAATTCTAAATTACGAATACTTTATATCACTATATAAGTATAAAAAAATTTTAATACAAAAGAACAAAGCTCTTAAATTAAAGTCTGATATTTCAATATGGAACAAACAACTAAAACAATATTCAGATTACATAATGAAATTTAGAAAATTTTATATAGAACAATTAAATTCTATTATAATAGAACAAAATGATAAAATAAAAATTGAATACAAAAGTTCATTAAATGATAAAAATTTTGACGATTTTATAGAACTTGAAATGAAAAGGGGATTTAGTGTTATTGGTCCTCATAGAGATAACTATGAATTTTATTATGAAGGGAAAAATGCAAAATTTTTTGCATCAGAAGGTGAAAAAAGAAAAATGTTATTAAACCTTGTTATTGCTATGGTAAAACTAACACAAAATATCAAAAAACTAAAACCTGTCATTGCTTTTGATGACCCTTTTAATGTTTTAGATGAAAAAAATTTTAAAAATTTTCTTGAGGAAATTAAAAATTTAAATGTCCAAATTATTATTAGCTCTACAAGTCTTAAAATTGAAAGTAATAATTATAATATAATAACTCTCAATTAAAGTGTTGTGGGCATAGCTTCCCTTAAAAATCCCCCTATTCTGCTTTAAAATAATCAAATTAAGGCATTAAAAAACTGCTTTGTCCAATAAGTGATGTTAAGTCCTTGATTATCAATAACTTATAAAAATTTAATGGGGGGAATTTAAGGGGGGCGAAGCCCCCCAAGGCAAAAGATGGGGTATTTTAAAGGCTCTGCCTTTATTTCGGGGCGGGTGGGGAAAATATAGAAAAATAAATAATTTTAGAATTACTAGACAAGGCATTAAAAAACTGATTTTAAATTTCTAATATAAAACAAATCAAAACTTCCAATATCCAAAATTAATTCAAAATTTTTATTTACTTGTAAAATTTTTCCTTTATAAATTTTTCCCTTATATTCAAATTCAACAACTTCTTTTGAAATAAAATTATTGTACTGACTAATTATAAAATCAAAGTCAAAATTCAATAGAATTTTTAAATTCTCGTAAATTTTAAAAGCAATTTCATCTATATTAAAAAACTTATTCTTTATTAAGAACATAGAAGTAGCTAATAGATTTTGAGGAAATTGAGATTGATTAACATTTAAACCAATACCCAAAACAACTTCACTGTCTTTCATTTCAATTAAAATTCCACAGATTTTTTTATTTTCATAATAAATATCGTTTGGAATTTTGATTTTGGCATTAATTTCATAAAATTTTAAGATATCTAATATACAAATTGGAGTTATTATTAAAAGTTTTTTGGAAAATTCAACAGATTTATTTTTAAATCCAATTGACATATAAAGTCCTCCTAAATCACTAATCCAATAATTACCATATCTTCCCCTACCCTTCTCCATTCTATCAGCAATTACAATAACTTCATCAAAATTTTTTAATAATTCAAATGCTTTATCTTGTGTAGAATCTAAAACATCAAATTTAAATAAATTTTTTAACAATTTCATTTATATTTTTTGGAATTCTAATAAGTTTTTTTTCACTATTTAAGAATGCATGTCTTGTTTTGGCAGAAACACTTAAATAGTCTTTTGTTTCATTATAAATAGAATAATAATAATCAAATGTAATTCCGTTATCTTCAATCTTTAAAATATCTACTCTTAAAATATCACCATAATATGAAGGTTTTCTATATTCCAAATTAGCAGAAAGGACAACCACAAAATAACCTTCTTCCTCCATTTTATAGTAAGGATAACCAATACTTTCCCAAAGTAATGTTCTTGCCTCTTCAAGATAAATAAGATATACTGAATGATGGATAAAACCCATTTTATCTGTTTCAGCATATCTTGTTTTAATTTTATGTGAGTATATCGGAGATTTCATTTTTTTCTTTAAAAATAATTATTTTAGGTTTATAAAATTTATAATCTTCCTCGTTTATATATCTAAAAGACATTACAATAATTTTATCACCAATTTCTCCATTTCTGGCTGCTGCTCCTCTTAAAACTACAAGACCACTGTTATATTCCTCTTCAATAACGTAAGTTTCAAATCTTTGACCATTATTTAAATTTACAACTAAAACTTCTTCATAAGGTAGAATTCCAGAAATTTCTAAAAATTTCTTATCAATTCCAATACTACCTTCATAATATAAACTTTTATCTATTATTGTTAAATTTTGAAGTTTAGCTTTTAAAATTTTTATCATATCTCTTGTCCGTCTAAATAAACAACAGATTTAGGATATATTGCCTTAAACATATCTATAACACTATCAATTAATCTACTTTTAATTAAAACATAAACTTCTTCTCTTGAAGAGCTTATCATTTCTATATTTGCCCCTGAACTTGCTATTAAATTAAAGGCATCTGCTATTAGTTGAGTATTTCCTTCAATTCCTGAAAAAATTAAAAGTGCAACATTCTCATCTACAAAAACCTCTACATTATCTTCATCATATAAAATTGAATATAAATTTGCTCTTGTATCTTCCAGTTGACTTTCATATACTACAAATGCTAAATCTGCCCTTCCTTTTATAGCTGTATCAAAACTAATACAAATAATATCTATTTTTTTCTTTGAAAGTTCATTAAAAATATCTGCTGCTACACCAGGTTTATCTTTAAGACCTCTTATAACAACTTTACCAACTTTCGTTTTAATATCCAAATGCATTATTAAACTTTGAAAATTTTAAAGGATAAATAGAAAGAACCTTAAAATTTCAATCTATGTTAAGAACCCATACATGTGGTGAATTAAATAAGAATGATATTGGAAAAGAGGTTGTTGTTTGTGGTTGGGTTAGAAGGATTAGAGAAATTGGAAATATAAATTTTATAGATTTGAGGGATAGATACGGAAGAGTTCAAATTGTAGTTGAAGAGAAAAATTTAATTAAAAATTTAGATATTGGTCTTGAATATGTTATAAAAGTTAAGGGAATTGTAAGAAGAAGGCCTGAAAAAGATATAAATCCTTCACATCCAACAGGAGAAATTGAGGTATTAGCTACGGAAATAGAAGTTTTAAACACATCTAAACATTTACCTTTTCTTCCAGAAGATGAAATAAATGTTAATGAAGAAACAAGACTAAAATATAGATTTATAGATTTAAGAAGACCAAAAATGCAAAGAAATTTAATAATTAGACATAAGACTGCTTTAATTGTAAGGAATTTTTTATCTGAAAATGGATTTATAGAAATTGAAACACCATTTCTAACAAGATCTACACCAGAAGGCGCAAGGGACTTTATTGTTCCATCAAGATTAAATCCTACTAAATTTTACGCACTTCCTCAATCTCCACAATTATACAAACAAACACTTATGATTTGTGGTTTTGATAAGTATTTCCAAATTGTTAGATGTTTTAGAGATGAAGATTTAAGAGCAGATAGACAGCCAGAATTTACACAAATTGATATAGAAATGAGTTTTGTAGATATTGAAGATGTTCTAAATTTAGTAGAAAATTTAATGGTAAAAATTTTTAAGGAAATTTTGGACTATGAAATTGAAAAACCATTTTTAAGAATAAGTTATAAATCTGCAATTTTAAATTATGGTTCTGATAAACCCGATTTAAGAAGTGATATTAAAATTATTGATTTGACTGAAAATATTGAAGGATTTAATATATTTGATGAAATTAAGAAAAATAATGGAAAAATTATTTCCTTACCAATACCATTAGATTTATCAAGAAAGGAAATTGAAGAATTGAAATCAATAATTGAAAACTTTGTGTTTTTCAAGAAATTCAACAATCAACTATCAGGACAAATTTCAAAGTTCATTAAAAATTATGAAAATTTACCTGATGGAACATATATTGTTATTGGTGGATATGGTCTAAATGTTTATAAAAAACTTGGCACTTTAAGAAATGAAATTATCAAAAAATATAAATTATTTAATAAAAAATGGTCTATTTTGTGGGTTTTAGATTTTCCATTGTTTGAATATAATGAAGATGAAAAAAGAATTGAACCATCACATCACATATTCACTTCAATTTATGAAGAAGATTTAGATAAATTAGAAGAACTTGAACGAAAATTAAAAAATGGAGAAGATTATTCTAACATAATAGAACAAATTAGGGGTAAGCAGTACGATTTAGTAATTAATGGAAATGAAATAGGTTCAGGTTCAATTAGAGTTCATAATAGAAAATTTCAAGAAAGACTTATGAAAATTATAGGTTTAACAGATGAGGAAATAAATAGAAAATTTGGATTTTTCCTAAATATCCTTGAATATGGAGCGCCACCACATGGTGGAATAGCACTCGGTTTTGATAGAATAATAGCTCTATTAACTGATAATGAAAGTATAAGAGATGTTATTGCATTTCCAAAAACAACATCAGGACAAGCATTATTTGAAGATGCACCATCTGATGTTGATTTAGAATTGCTTAAAGAACATAAAGAAACATTTTTAAATGCCATTTTAAAAATTAACCAAGATAATGGCTAAAAATATAAAAATCATTCCTAATAATTGAGAAAATTCAAGTTTTTCATTTAACAAAATAACTGATAAAATAACTGAAACTAAAATTTCTACTAAAAATGTTATTGAAATAATAATTGGTTTCTTATTTTCACTTGCCTTGGTGTATAGAAAGTACGAAATAATTGTTGGAAAAACTGACAAATAAAAAATTAAATGAATTTTTGTAAAATTAAATTTTATTTTTTCAAATGGAATAAAAAACAGACTTAAAATACTTGCTATTAAATGTAAAGATTGATTAAAGAAAATCAAATCATAATTTTTTATATGTTTCGTTGTTTCAATAACAAACAACGACCAAATTATAGCACAAATTAAATTTAAAATATCACCCAAATTCAAACTAACTATTAAATTCAAATTTAAGTTCGTTGCTATCAAAAAAACACCAATCATTGAAATAATAACTGAAATTATTTGATTAATTTTTATTTTTTCTTTATAGAACAAAGCCAAAAATAAAACTGTCCAAATTGGACTTGTATTTATAAAAATTGATGTTTTTGATGAAGTTGTAAGTGTTTGAGCATAAAATTGAAGTAAGTATCCTAGTGAATTCAATAATGATAAAAAAATTAAATTCTTATTAAAAATTTTTTTTAACGAAAATCTATTTGGAAACAAAATAAATAAAATTAAGAAAGCAAAAAAGAATCTAAAAAACATTAAAACCAAAGGTGAAAAGTAATTTAAAGAAATTCCAATTAAAGGAAAAGATGTTCCCCAAATAATAGAAGCCAAAAGTAATAAAAACATATTTGAAAATTTTAATTTCAACTAATAATACCAATTTTATATACTTTGTTCAATAAATAATGAAACTATTGATTTTATAAGGTTTATTAAGAAGCTTATTTTCAGAAAGGGGACGACAGCCCCTTGCCGAATAATTTCTGCTTTGTCTAGCAATTATTGTTAAGTCTTTGATTATCAATAACTTATAAAAATTTTAAGGAAATTATAGTTTTTATGGGGGGTTTTAATGGGGGGCGAAGCCCCCCAAAGCAAAAGATGGGGTATTTATAAGCCGAAGGCTTAATTTTAGGGTGGGTGGGCAAAATATAGTAAAATAAATACTTTCAGAATTCTTAGACACAGCAAATAATTTCATAAAATCAGCTTTAAAATTTTAATTATGAATTTAGATAGTATATTTGAAGAGTGGAAAAATAATAATTATAAAATTTTGGAAAGTATTAAGAGAAGAGTTAAAAATGAAAAAATTATTGAAGCATTTACTAAAATTCCAAGAAATTTATTTGTTGAAAATGAACCATTTGAAGATAAAGCAGTTTATTATGATCTTGGACAAACTTCATCTCAACCGAGTTTAATTGCAGAAATGTTAGAATTACTTGAAATAAAAAAGGATGACAAGGTACTTGAAATAGGAACGGGAAGTGGTTATTTAACTGCTTTATTATGTGAGCTATCTTGCTTCGTTTATTCTATTGATATATTTGAAGAATTCATAATAAGAGCAGATGAAAAATTAAAATTACTAAATTATAAAAACTATAAGTTATTTGTTAGAGACGGAAATTTTGGTTTAGTAGAATTTTCTCCTTATGATAAAATTATCGTTTCTGCTTATGTTGAAAATGTTCCAATCAGTCTATTAGAGCAATTGAAAGTTGGAGGTATTATGGTTATTCCCATTGGCAAAAAAAACTTTCAACATCTTTACAAAATAATTAAAGGTGAGGCGGTTAGCTTTGTGCCATTAATTACTTTAAAATTTTAAAACTAATGAAATTGAAAAGTAAATTGTCATTTTTTGCCTTTATAGGAATTATAACTATTTTATCATTTATTTTCGCAATTCTTTATTTAATAATTAATAAAAAAATTGGTTTCACTCTCTTTTTATTTACATTCTCATTAGTTTCTTTCTCAATTGTTTTCTATTTCATGTATCAAACATATAAGAGATTTGCTGATTTTGAAATTAGAATTGATGAAGAAGGTTTGTTTTTCAAAATACCAAAGGCTTATGCAGATTATTATGAACTTGAAGTTCAAAAGGGAAAATTCCTTTGGAAACAAATTAAAAGTGTTCAGTACGATAGTGAAGAAAAAATTATTTATTTAGTGCTTTTAAGTAAAGTAAAAATTCCCATTCCCGTCTTTCTTTTTAGCAAAGAAAATATAGAAAAAATTTTAAAAGAAATTTCAAAACATACAAGTGTTGAGGTGGTATGATTTATCCATTTCATGGTAGAAGATTATCAAGAGTTATCGTTATTGAAACGATTTATAATAGTGAATTGTTAAATTATAATTTGGATAAAACATTTGAAGATATTGTTAATATGAGGAAAGATTACTTTAAAGAAATTTTAAATGAAATTAAAAAAGATGATATAAAAAGGATGTTTTTATCAGATTTAGAAAATTGGGAAAAAATTATAAACTTTTCAAGAGAGTTATTATCCGCTTACAAATTAAATAAAGAAAAAATTGAAGAAATTTTAAAAGAAGTTATTGTAGGTAAATGGGATTATGAGAGAATTTTTCTTCTTGAAAAATCCATTTTAAAAACAGCAGTTTGTGAAATGATTAGTTTTGATACTCCTTATAAAGTAATAATAAAAGAAGCATTAAATATAGGAAATTATTTTATTTCAGAACAATCCATAAAATTTATAAATGCAGTTCTTGATAAGGTAGCAGAAAAATTAAATTTAAAGGTTTAATTATGAGATTAAAAGAAGATGAAAAGAAAATTTTAAAAGAAATTCTTAAAAATTATAAGGATATTGAGATATTTCTATTTGGTTCAAGATTAAATGATAATTTGAGAGGTGGAGATTTAGATCTAATTATAAAAGCAAATAAAGAAGCACAGAAAATAGCCTTTGAAATTCAAACGAAGTTTTTATACGAAATAGATGAAAGCATTAATGTTATTGTTTATGATGAAAAGAACGATTTTGTAAAGGAGATAATAAAAAATGCCAAAAGAATTACTATTGAAGAATTATGATAATTTAAAAAAGACAATTTTACTTTTTGAAATTGCTATTAAAGATGTTATTCAAATTTTAGAGAAGGAAAATTTTTCTGAACTGCTTTGTCTAAGAATTCTGAAATTATTTATTTTTCTTACTTTCCCCACCCACCCTAAATTCAAGCCTACGGCTTTGAAATACCCCAACTTTTGCTATGGGGGGCTTCGCCCCCTTAAAATCCCCCCATAAAATCAATAATTTCCTTAAAATTTTTATAAGTTATTGATAATCAAGGACTTAACACTATTTACTAGACAAAGCAATAAAAAATTGCCTTGTCCAATAATTCCCCCTCTACCTTCCCTATGGATACCCCCACTATATTTTAACTCATCCCCTCCCATATCAACCCCTCAATCAGCCAAATTACTATAACTATAAAAACTATTCATTA
>CBFGJN010000017.1:0-31096 GCA_965649115.1 Caldifarciminota bacterium
TTTTTGCATCGTAAAAGATTATTTTTTCATTTTTGACTGCTTTTACAAATTCATCTATCCTATCAATTTTACTAAACAAGTTATTACTCTCTTTTAATGATCTTTTTTCAGCAAATACTAACACTGTCCTCTGCTGGGCATGAGGAGCAAAAGCATGTTCTGGCAAACCTACAACAGCTATCACTCTAAAATAACATAAGAATAGTAATCTTGGTCTTAAATATTCTTCACTATCAAAAAGTGAAAAAGGAAGAACAGCTCCCAATCGTCCTTTTGGATTTAAAAGTTGATACCATCTTTCTACGAAAAGACATTCTGAAGCGTAAGTAACACCTTTTTTAAAATTTAAAAATTCTTTAATCTTAAAGTGATTATACTGGTCTTGTCGTATTTCAAGACTGAAAGGAGGATTAGTTATAATAAAATCGACACCGTGGCCCTCTTTTATACTTTCTAAAGTGCAACCGTGATTTCTCAAAATATAGGGTTCTTTTATAAATGGTAAAGGTAGATTATCTAATGGCAATAGAACATTTCTTGTGTATACATTTGCTGAACCATCACCATGGATTACCATATTTACTTTACATAAAGCCACTGCTCTTGGCTCATTATCTATACCAAAAAGAATTTTTAAAGCGTTTTCTTTTATATCTTCAATTGGATAATCTTTAAAAATTAGTCTTAGTGCTTCTATTAAGAATGTCCCAGAACCGCAAGAAGGATCAAGAATATATTTATAATTTTTCTTTTTTAAATCCTCAGCTACTTTTTGAATATTCAATGCTTTACATACAAATCTACAAATATTAGGATGAGTGAAAAATAACCCTCTGCTTTGTCTAAAAATTGAATGCATAAAGTCTAAAAACACATCACCAACAGAATCTTCTCCTAGAAATCTTAAACTTCTAAGCTTTATTCTTTGAAGATAAGGAACCAGATCTAATAAAATCTTTTCTTTGTCTTTGTGTTGTAAAATTTCTTTATTTCTGGCTTCTTTTGGATCTTCACCTAAAAGTTGAATTAAAGCATTTTCAAGTAAGGTTTTAATTCTATTATAAAAAGCTGTTTTGTCTAGATAGTCTTCTGGTTTTACTTGAAAATCTGGTTCTTTGTTTTCTTTTTTTAAAAGCTGAATTTCATCATAAGTTTTAGCAAGAAGTAAGTTAATAATAGTTTCAAAAGCCTTCTCTTCTACAATGCCATAATTTCTTAACCCTTGATGTAATTTTTCCTTTAGTAAATTTTTAAGTTCATTTGGATTTTTCACCTCTATTAAGTCATCTTTTGTCAAGGGTTTTTTATAAAAATATACTTTGTTACCTGATACCTGGGGAGAAGTATCATAAGCAAAAGAAGAATTTCTATTAATTATTTCATCTAAAGAAATTTGTCCAGTCTCTATCGCTTTATCTATCTCAGGATAAAAGAACCATCTATAAAAAATATTAATTTCATTATTATTAAATGATATCTCATAAGCGATTAAAACTAATGGATAGGGTTGTTTTATGTCTTTGGCATAGGAGTGAGCAATATTATAAAGTTGCCTCTTAAAATAATTACTAAATTCTGAATCACTTATTTTATGCACAGAAGTTTTACATTCTACCAAAGCTATGCAACTTCTATCATTATGTACATCTGCTAGTTCTATTTTTATATCTATCCTTTTGGAAGGTGCTCCAACAATGGATTTTTCCTCTAAGTAAATAGTTTCAGGCGGGATTTTATGTATTGAAATTAAATCAAGAATTGCTAAACCTCTACCTAATTCCCCCAAAGTATTTTGATTATAAGAAGAAATATTTCGAGAGTATTTTTTTCTAAGATTATAAAATAACTGGTTATTTTCTATTTTAACATATTGATTATGGGAAGAAAGAATTTCACTTTTCAATTTATCTATAAACTTATTTAATATCATATGAAATTAAATAATTTTCTAAATCCCCCTCTCAATAATATACTCTACTAAATCAACAACCCTCTTTGCATATCCCCATTCATTTTCAACAACTGCTATTGATTCACCTTTTTGATATTTTTGATTTAATTTAGGAAGTTCAACATAAACAATATCACCAAGCTGACTTTGAGCATAATCAGTAATTCCTATAATTGCTATATCATTTTCAATTTTTATCCATTCATGCTCCTTCGTATATTTTAAATTTTTAGGAACATTAGCCATATTTGAAATTTTAAAGGTTGTTTTGTCCAAAATGCTTCGTTCAAAAAATTAGGTGAGCGGGAAAAATTGTTAAGTTATTTAATAAATCACTTGATTTTTTGATGTTAATTGAAATTATTGATTTTACGGGGTATTTAATGGGGGCAAAATCCCCTGATGGTATAAGAATGTGCTTTGTCCAATAATTATTTCCAAGTAATTGATAACCAATGACTTATGAAAATTTCAAATAAACCTTTGACTTAATGGGGGGGTTGATTGGGGGGCAAAGCCCCCTATAGCCTAAAAATGGGGATTTACAAGCCGAAGGCTTAATATCAGGGTGGGTGGGAAAAATATAGAAAAATAAATAATTTCAGAATTATTAGACACACCAAACACCAATTAAAATTATCCTTTAAAATTTTCATTATGTTCAAAATTATTGCCATATACAAGAAGCCTGACGATGTTGAAAGTTTTGAGAAGTACTATAAAGAGGTTCATACACCACTTGTAAAAAAAATTCCTGGTCTTAAAGAACTTAGAATTACAAGAATAAAGGGTGCTCCTTTTGGACAAACTGATATTTACTTAATAGCAGAAATGATATTTGAAACCAAGGAAGATTATAAAAAAGCATTATCATCAAAAGAAGCAATAGAAGCAGGACAAGATGCTTTAAAATTTTCAAATAATAAAGTTGAAATAATTTTAGGTGAAGAAAACATTATATGAATTTGGAGGAGTTTAAAAAGAAAGAGGAATTATTTAGAGAAGAATTAAAACAATTAAAAAAGGGAAAGGAAATTATAAAAAAAGATATTTTACTTGCTGTTGATTATGAATATAAAGGAAGAGATATTGTTATTGAAATTGTTCAACCTGAATTTACAAGTTTATGTCCATTAACAGGTTTGCCAGATTTTGCTCAAATTAAAATAAACTACATTCCTGACCAAAAAATTATAGAATTAAAATCTTTAAAGTACTACTTAGTTCAATATAGAAATGTCGGGATATTTTATGAGAGTTTAGTTAATAAAATTTTAGAAGATTTAGTGTCAATTTTAGAACCAAAATATATGGAAGTTATATGTGAATTTACACCGAGAGGTGGAATAAGAACAACAGTTAAAGCGACTTATAAAAAGGAGGTTAAAAATGCTTGAAAAACTTCTTTCAGAAGAAAGAGTAAAGATAGGGATGAAAGCAAGAAATAAAGATGAGGCTCTTGAAGAACTTGTTGATCTTCTTAAACTTCCTCAAAACAGCAAAAATATCATACTTGAAGCCCTCAAAAAGAGAGAAGTTATCGGCTCTACGGGTATAGGAAGAGGCATTGCTATTCCCCATACAAGAAGTACAATTGTAAATGATGTTTATTTAGCAATTGGTGTTAGCAAAGAGGGCATAGATTTTCAATCAGTTGATAACCAACCTGTTCATTTATTCTTTTTACTTGTAGCTCCTCCAAACGATCCCGGAACAACCTACTTAATAGTCCTTGGTAAAATAGCACAAATCGCAAAAAAAATAGCAAAAGAAAATATAGACTATCTAAGTATTGAAGATCCAAAAGAACTAATAAAGCTTATATTATCTTTGGAAGGTTAAAATATGAAAAGTTTAACTGAAAAGCTATTAGTTCTTCAGGATATTGAAATAAAACTAAAAGAAATAAGAAGTGAAGACTACAAAAAGGCAGGATTTATAATAGATGAAGAAAAATTATCAGAAATTGAAAGCTATAAACAGAAACTTGAAAGTGAAATTCCTCCAAATTATTTAAGAAAATTTAAGGCATTATTTAATAAGTATTCAAGAGCAGTAGCAAGTGTATATGAAAATACCTGTACAAACTGCTTTTCAAAATTACCAACAGGTATTAAAAAGCCTTCTGATAATGAAATTATATTTTGTAACGTTTGTGGAATGATATTATACTTTCCATGAACTTAGATAGCGTTTTAGAAATTATTAAGAAAAATGTTTCTCACTTTTTCCCCGAAGAAGAATTTATTAAAAAATATAAAGATTTTTTAGATAAAAAAAGAGGACCTCTTAGAGTGAAGTACGGGGCAGATCCTTCAAGACCAGACTTACATCTTGGACATTATGTCAGTTTGAAAAAATTAAAAGATTTACAAGATTTAGGATTTGAAATTATTGTTGTAATTGGTGATTTTACTGCCTTTATAGGAGATCCAACAGGAAGATCAAAAACTCGTCCAAAATTAAGTAAGGAAGAAGTTCAAGAAAATGCTAAAACTTATTTAAATCAAATTTCAAAAGTTTTAGATATTCAAAAAATTAAAATAGAATTCAATTCAAGTTGGCTTTCAAAATTAACACCTTATGATATTGTAGAACTAACTTCAAAATACACAATATCAAGAATGCTTGAAAGAGAAGACTTTAAAAATAGATTTAACGAGAATGAGAGTATTTACATTCATGAAATTTTATACCCTCTTTTCCAAGCTTATGATTCAGTTTTCCTAAAAGCAGATATTGAAATAGGTGGAGAAGATCAATTATTTAATTTTACTTTAACAAGAGAAATACAAAAAGCTTATGGACAAGAACCTCAGGTTATCATTACAATGCCTCTTTTAATCGGAACTGATGGAAAATTAAAAATGTCAAAATCTTATGATAATTACATAGCATTCAACGATGAACCATTTGATATGTTTGGAAAAGTTATGTCAATAAAAGATGAGCTTATAGAAAGCTATTATAAACTTGTTTTATATCAAGAAATAAATGAAGAATTAAAAACATTTATAAATGAAAATCCAAGGATGGCAAAGGAAAACCTTGCTTATGAAATTGTAAAATTATTTTATAATGAAGAAATTGCCAAAAAGGTTAGAGAAGAATTTAATAATGTTTTTAAATATAAAGAATTTCCAGAAGATGCAATAACTTACGAATTAAGAGAACCTCAGACAATCTGTGATATTTTGCTTAAAGTAAATTTTGTAAGTTCAAAAAACGAATTTAGAAGATTATTAAGTCAAAGAGCAATAAAGGTAAATAATGAAGTGATAAATGAAAATATCCTAATAAATCAAACCGCTTTCGTTAAAGTTGGAAAACATAAATTTTTGAAAATTTTAAAACATGACAATTAGGGAATTTCAGGAAATTATTAAGAAAACTTATTATGATAGAGATAAAGAAAAAGGAATAAAAAGTGTGTTTATTTGGACAGTAGAAGAAATTGGTGAGCTTGCAAAAGCTATAAATAGAAAAAGTTTAGAAGATATAGAACTTGAATTATCAGATGTTATTGCTTGGATTTTTAGTATTGCTAATTTATTAAATATAGATGTTGAAAAAATTCTTAAAAGATATGAGAGAGGATGTCCAAAATGTTTAAATATTCCTTGCTCTTGTAAAAAGGAGGTTAATTTTGAAGGAGCTTAATTATAGAGTGAATGAAAATATAAGGTCAAAGGAAGTTCAAGTAATAGGTCCTGATGGAAAGAATCTTGGTGTTATGAGAACATACGATGCCATACAACTTGCTAAAAGCATGGGTCTTGATTTAGTAGAAGTTTCTCCCAATAGCAATCCACCTGTCGCAAAAATTATGGATTATGGTAAATTTATTTATGAACAAAAGAAGAAATTGAAAGAAATGAAAAAACATCAAAAAGCAATAGAAGTCAAAGAATTACAATTATCTCCAACAATTGACAAGCATGATTTACAAGTGAAAATAAAAAAAGCAAAAGAATTTTTAGAAGATGGAAATAAAGTAAAATTCAGATTGATATTTAAGGGAAGGCAAATTGTTCATCCTGAGATTGCAAAAAATGTTTTACAATCAATCATAGATGAACTTAATGAAATAGCAGAAGTTGAACAAGCACCCAAAGATGAAGGCAGATTTATGATTATGGTTTTAAGACCAAAGAAGAAATGAAAAAAGCTCTTGTCCTTTTAAGTGGAGGTATAGATTCTATTACACTTGCTTATTATGTGAAAAAAATTCTTAATAGAGAATTATTTACTATTAGTTTTATTTATGGCCAAAGACATAAAAAGGAATTAGAATTTGCAAAATATCATGCAAATTTATTAAATGTTATAGAACATAAAATTGTTGATATTTCATTTTTAAAAGAATTAAAAAGCTCTGCTTTAATAAATAAAAATTTAGATATTCCTAAATGGGAAGAAGCTCAAAAGGAAATGCCAATAACTTATGTTCCATTTAGAAACTTGATTTTTCTTTCAATAGCTCTTTCATATGCGGAAGATAATAGTCTTGATGAAGTTTATTATGCTGCACAAAGACAAGATTATATTGGTTATTGGGATTGTAGAGAAGACTTTGTTAATGCTTTAAACAAAATAACTGAATTAAATCCTAAAACAAAAATTAAAGTTTTAGCACCATTTATTAATTTAAGAAAAAGTGAAATTATAAAAATTGGATTAGAGCTTGGTGTTGACTATAATAAGACTTGGAGTTGCTATAAAGGGGAGGAAGAACCTTGTGGAATTTGTCCAAGTTGTGTTGATAGAAAAAGAGCTTTTGAGGAGATAGGAATATATGATATTAAATGAAATTCAAAAAGCTATAATAAGTTCATCTTCATTGAGAATAAAAACGGAAATTGGATTTATTGAAATTTATAAGGGAGAAATTCTAAATGCTGAAAAAATTAATGTGGAATATGGATTAAACGCATTAATTGATATTATTAAAAATTCAATTAATTTTCAGATTGAGATATTAGAAGAACCGCCAATAACTACAATTACAGAGGGTTGGATGGAGATAAAAAAACTATTATTTGAAAATGAATTTATGCTCTTTAAAAATTTGAAATTAAATGAAAATGAAATTATGAAATTTAGGGAATGGTTAAAATTTTTTCAATTTAATGGATTTGTGATAAATAAAGAATTACTTGATGTTTTCCTAAATGGTAATTTAGGTTATTCAAAAGGGCTATTGAAAGAAAATGTCCCATTTAATGTTTATGAAATTAATGAGAAAATTATAAGAATTTTTTTAAAGTCCATTGGAAATTTAATTGAAGAAGAAATGTCAAAAATTTCAGAAGTCAGAAAGCAATTTGCTATTGAAGGAAAAAGTGGAATTATATTAAGTAATGAAAGAATTGAAGTTTTTGAAAATGGTATTAGAGTTTTAAACTTAAATGAAAATTTATATATAAATAAAATTTTATTTGGGTTTGAAAGTGAAGAAATGAAAATTAGCGAAACACCATTTTTAACTGACAAGGATTTAAAAGTTTTAAGTTATATTCTTGAAAACAGCTTAAAATTATTGTCTCAAAAAGCGGGAAATGAATTTGTCCAAAAAGCAATTGAAAAACATAAACCTGATGTTAATAATCCCCAAAGTATTATAAACTGTATAAAAGAAGTTATGGAAAAAGCAAAATTAGTTGGAGGAACAGGCTGGCTTAAAAAGAATATGGATAAAATTAGTGATGGTGTTAAGGAAATTCAAAATGAAGAATTAAAAAAACTCCTAAATGACCTTTTTAAGGTATGAATAGAGTTGCTAAAATAACATTTTTAAATGATAATAAATTTTGGTTTAAAGAACTTGAATTTAAAAGCTTCTTTGAAATTGATAGTGAAAAATTATTTATTCCTTTCTTTTATTATAATAAATCTCAAATCATTTCATCAGTTTTAAGTTTTGCCTTGAAAAACTATAAAAAGCATCAAATAGCATTTTTTGATTTTCAAAAATTTGAAATTGTTTTAAATTTTGAGTATTTATTAAAATTTTTCAAGGAAAGAATTTGTAATGGAGATGAAAGTTTTATTATTATAATATCTCCTGAATTTTTTGATAAATATGATGCTAACTTAAAAATTTATAGATTTTTAAATAGTGGAAAGTTGAAAATTTTTCCAATTGATAATTTTAAGTCGTTTTACGAAACTAAAATTAAATTCAACTTAAATAAATTCATTTTAAGCTTAATGCTACTTTACGAGATAAGAGAAAAAATATCATTTTTTAATACAATTTCTTATATTCTTGAAAATGTCTCAAAACCTTTCAATTTCAGACAAGCAGTTATTGATTTAAATATCAGATTTGAAACATTAAAAAATTTTATTGATTATCTTGAAAAGGCATTCTTAATAAAAGTTCTAGAAGAAGAAGATAGTCCAAGAGCAACAAGAACAATAATTTTTAATGATTGGAGAGTTTATAGTTATTTATTGAATTATTCAAGAAGAGAGTTAATTCTAAATGATATTCATAAAGCAGCAATTTTAAGTTATGAATTTTTAAAAGCTACTTTGGAAAATAAAACTATAAAAATTGATAATAATTTAAATCCCATTTTAGTTTAAATAAGTCATTGATATTGTTTATCCAATAGATGGCGTTAAGCCCTTGATAATCAAAGACTTATTAAAAATTTATTAGAATGTTTTAAATAATGAAGGAACTCAAAGGGGGGAGTAGAGCTCCAAAGGCAAAAGAACGCTTTTGGGATTATTAAACACACTTTTATTAGGGGGTTTAATTGGGGGACAGAACCTCCCAAAGCAAAAAACGGGAATTTATAAGCCAAAGGCTTATTTTGAGGGTGGGTGGGAAAAGATAGAAAAATAAATAGTTTTAAAACTATTAGACACACCAATTTTAAAATGCTTTGCCCAATAGTTATTGTTAAGTCTTTGAATATCAAGGAGTTATAAAATTTTTATGGAAATTATTTATTTTGTGGGAGAATTTAATGGGGGAATATGCCCCTCAATGCCGAAATATGGGTATTTTAAAGGCTAAGCTTTATATTTAGGGTGGGTGGGAAAAGTATAGAAATAATTATATTTTTAGAATTACTAGACACAGCAATTTAGAATAATTTCTATAAATTTTTTTCTTATAATATCAGGGTGAAAATTTTCAATAGCAAATTTCCTTGCATTTTCAGAAATTTTTTCTCTTAAACTTTTATCTAAAAGGAGAAGTTTAATATAATAATATAGCATTTCTTTATCACCAGGATTTATTAAAATTCCATTTTCTAAGTGATTAATTATATCCTTATTTGCTCCAACAGGTGTTGTTATAACTGCTAAACCACTAACCATAGCTTCCAAAACTGCCATAGAAAAACCTTCTGAATAACTTGGAAGAACAAAAATATCACAAGTTTCATAAATTTTCAATTTATCATAACCGAATGCTCTTTGAATGTACTTTACTCTTGGATGATTTATTTGAAAAAATGGTTCTATATTTAATTTTTCGCCTGTTATTTGGTTATAGAATATATTCGTTTCTTTTTCCATTCTTTCACCAAGAAATATAAATTCAACTTCCTTAAATTCATTTAAAATTTTTACAGCAACATTCAATAAATCATTATAACCTTTTGCATATGTTAATAAACCCACAAATAAAATTTTATTACCTTCCCTCCTTGGATTTATATTTAGAAACATTTCTTCAAAAGCATTAGGCAAAACCTCTAATTTATTATCATAATTTTTAAACTGCTCCTTTAAACTTTCACTTTGAACAATAATTTTACAACTTCTATTTAAGCAAAATTTTATTAATCTCTTAAAAATTTTAGAATTTAATTTTTCATAGAAAATTTTAAAATGACCTCCACGCATATGAACTATAATTTTTTTATTTAAAAGAATAGCGGGAAATAAAATTAAAAAATCCCTAATCCATCCAAACTTTGTAGCAGTTATACAATGATAAACAAAATGAGGATTGAAAAAAATTAGCTGAAAAATATATTTAAGATAAATTAATAAAAATTTAATAAATGCTGAAATTGAAAATCTCCCTCTTTTTAACTTATTTTTTCTAACACTAACATTAATTATTTTTACTTTTAGATTATCAAATGGTTTAGAAAATAAAATTTTGCTTGAAATTTCTGGTCCAGAATAAGGTGGAGGAAGTGGAACAAGAGCTAATAACTTCTTCAAATTAAATTTATAACTTTTGATATATAAGATTGAGGTTCAATTTCAAGAACACTAAATGCTAATAAAACTTTTTTAATATCCACATTAACAATTGCTCCTAGTCTTTTTAACATATATACTAAATCTTCTGTTGCTATATTACCTCTTGCTCCTGGCGCAAATGGACAACCACCAAGCCCACCAGCGGAACTATCAAATTTGTAAATTGAAAAGTTTTTATAAGCAACATAAACATTAGCCATTGCCATTGAATAGGTGGTATGAAAATGAAGAACAATTTTATCCTTAGAAATATCTTTTAAAATTATTTCAAGTAATTCTGAAACTTCATTAGGACTAGCTTTACCTATGGTATCACCGATAGAAATTTCATCTACTCCAAATTCTAGTAATTTTATAGCTATTTCCTTTACTTTGTAGGGATTTATTTTGCCTTCATATGGACACCAAAATGCAGTTGAAATATAAGCTCTTGTTAATTTTTTACTTTCTTTTGAAATTTTTATTATATTCTTAAATTTATTCAATGAATCTTCAATTGTTGAATTTATGTTTTTTAAGTTAAATGTTTCACTTGCTGAAGTAAATACAGAGATTTTATCAACATTAACACTCAATGCTCTTTCAAGACCTTTTTCATTAGGAACTAATGCTGAATATATTACATTATCCTTTCTTTTTATATTTTTAAAGACTTCCTCTGCATCTGAAAGTTGAGGAATAGCCTTTGGCGATACAAACGAAGAAACTTCAATTTCATCTACACCAGTTTCAGACAATTTATTTATAAATTCAATTTTCTTTTCAGTTTTTATTATTTGATTTATATTTTGTAATCCATCTCTTGGACCAACTTCTGTTATATATATTTTCAATAGAGGCGACTCCCGGAATCGAACCGGGGTAAAGCGGTTTTGCAAACCGCCGCCTAGCCACTCGGCCAAGTCGCCAAGTTATAAATTTTAAAGGATAAAGTAAGGAAATATAGAAAAATAGATATTTTTAATTACTAGACAAAACATCACTTTTTTGCTTTGTCCAGTAAATAATGTTAAGTAATTTGATTTATCGGGGGTTTTAAAGGGGGGCAAAGCCCCCCGAAGCCGAAATATGGGTATTTTAAAGCCAAAGGCTTAAATATAGGGTGGGTGGGGAAAATATAGAAATAATCATATTTTTAGAATTACTAGACAAAACATCATTTTTTTGCTTTAAACTTTTAAGTATGAAAGATAAAGAATATTTAATAAAAGAATTTGAAGATTTGTTAAATTTATTAAGAGAAAGACCTGATTACCTTGAAAAATTAAGGATTTTAATTTTAACAAATGAATTATTAGAATTACCAATAAAATTTGAAGAGTTTAGAAATGAAGTAAATAAAAGATTTGATGTATTAGAAAAGGGGCAAGAAGAAATAAAATTAAGACAGCAGAGAATAGAAGAAAGACAGCAGAGAATGGAAGAAATACAACAGAGAATAGAAGAAAGACAGGAGAGAATGGAAGAAAGACAACAGAGAATGGAAGAAAGACAGCAGAGAATGGAAGAAAGACAACAGAGAATGGAAGAAAGACAAGACAACATGGAGATTAGATTAAACAATGTTTCTGGGTGGCAATTAGAGCATAAAGTAAGGATAAATATATGTGCTTATGTTGGGAAGTACATAAAGAAGTGTAAGATAAAAGATAAAGGGAAAATGGCTGATGAATTAGATGAATATGTTGAAAGTAATATAATAAGTGAGAGTGAGAGGGATGATGTTTTACTACTAGATATATTAGTTAGTGGAATATCAAAGAGGACGAAAGAGGAGGTTTATATAGCTATTGAAGTTTCGTATAAAATCGGAGAGTATGATATTGAGAGAGTTATCAAGAGGAAGGAAATTTTGGAGAGGGTATATAAAAAGGAGGTTATTCCACTTTTAATTGGAAAGGAAATTTCAGATGAAATGAGGAACAAACTGAAAAATTTAAATATTGATTTTATTTTAGTTAATGATTAGATAAAGCTTAAAACTTTAAAATTTTAACTTTGAAAATATCATTTATTATTCCTGTAAGAAACGAAGAAGAAAATATTGAAAATTGTATAAATAGCATAAAAAAATCAATTTCAGAAAATTATGAAATTATTGTTGTTAATGATAATTCAGAAGATAGAACTTATGAGATTATTTCAAAAATGAATGATATAAAAGTAATAAATGTAGAGAATAAACCAAGTTTTGCTGTTGGTAAGAATTATGCATTATATTTAGGTTATCTAAATAGTAATGGACAAATTTTAATTTTCTTAGATGCTGATGTTAGGATTACACAAGATATAATAATAGAAACACTAAAACTGTTAAATAGTTATGATGTAGTATCATTTAGTCCAAAACAAATAACAAAAACAATATGGGAATTTTCTATCCAACCAATAATTTTCAAATTTCTTGAATATCTTTATCCATATCCAAAATCTATCGCTCTAAACGGACAGTTTATTGCTATTAGAAGAGAAGTTTATGAAGATATAGGAACACATAAAGTTTTATTAAGTGAAATTCTTGAGGATGTCAAATTAGCAAAATTATTACATCAAAAGGGTTATAAAATTTATTTTAACAAAAGTGATAAAATTTATTGTAGAATGTACAAAACATTAAAAGATATTATAAATGGATGGTCTAAAAACTTGTTTTTATTAGCTGATATGAATGTTTTAAACTTACTCAGACCAATTTTAAGAATATTCTTAATTTTGATTGTTTGGCTCTTTCTTATCTCCTTATCAATTTTAAAATCAAAATATATAATTGCTTTTGTACTTTTCATTTTTTCAAATGCTGAATTTTATTTTTATTTTAGAGAACACAAAGGTTATAATTTATTTTCTGCAATAATTGGATTATTTTTATTTTTTGTTATAGCATTAAGGTCAATCTATTGGTTCAAATTTAAGAAGTCTATAATTTGGAGGGGGCGAGAATACCCCCTAAATTGAAATTTTAATTGAATAATTTCTATATGGAATTTGTGTTCTAAATGGATTTGTTGGTTCAATAAAACTTTCATTAAATAAATTTTCAATTGAAAATTGAATTTTAATTAATTTTAAGGAATAATTTAGGGAAATTGAAAAAATTGAGAAAATTTTTTGATTAAAAATTAATCTATGATTTAAATTTAAATTTTTAAAATTTAAAGTTGTTTTTATTTGAGGTTTTGTATAAAATGGTATATCAATGGAAGGTCTTGAATACATTAATGAACTACTTAAAACAAAATCTTTTGAAATAATAAGTGAAAATTCTGAATTTAAATTAACAAAATAAGCATCATTATTTTCCCAAGTGTAAGCAGGTAAATTTTCAATTAATGTGTCAAGTTGTTTAAGAAGAATAAAATTTTTAACATAATCAAAAGATGGATTTATTGAAATTGTTATGAAGTTAAATGGAAGTTTATATTCAATTGAAAAATTAAATGAGTATTCATCGTTGAGATTTTCATTTGCAATTTCATATCTATTAGCACTTTCATGAATACCTGTAAATGTTAATTGTTGAAGTGAAGGATAACGAATTGATTGCGAAAATAAAAAGCTAAAATTCTTTAAATCTTTTGAAAGTAAAAATGTCCAACCAATTTTTAACTTTTTATTAAAATCTGAATAATTTGGAATTATTGAAAATGAATAATTTAAAAAGTTTTTAATTTTATTTGAATAAATAAAAGATAATAAGAACCTTGAATAATTTATCTCTTCTTCACCAAATGAACTAAAATTGTTATAAGTCAAATTCAAATAAAAATTATCTGAATTATAAATTGATTGAAATGTTTTCAAATTTAATTCTGTTTCCAAATTATTATTAGCATATTCTCTTTGAATTGAATTTTGAAAATCTAAAATTAAATTTTTATATGAAATTCTTGGATTTATAAATAAATTCTTTGCTCTACTATCAACCATAGGTATTCCATAATTAATGTAGCTTAAATAATTGCCAAATGAAAAATTTCTTAATTTCACTGAAAAAATTGTCCAAATTGAGCTATCAGAAGTGTTTTCAACTATTGGATTTTTAAAATCCTTACTTATAGAACCTTTAAAGCCAAATTTATATGAAAATTTATCATAATTTTTATTATTTTTAAAAACTAATGACAATCTATCATTTTCAGAGGAATATTCAAATTTACTATTAAGTGAGTTATTTTGTTGAATTTCAAATAGTTTTAAGTCTATACCTCCTGATATTGAATTTAATCCAAAAATAGCATTATTTTTTGAGGAAGCTATAAACATCTTATCAACCAAGTCATAATCTATTACGATTGGATGGTCTAAATAATCACTCTGGTCATTCAAAAATGCTCCATCAACTAATACATTATATTTATCCCTACTAAATCCACTAACAATAGGTTTATTTAAAATACTTCCTGAAATTGAATTCTCAATATCATTTTTAATATCCTTTACTTCTTTAACTTTAATAGCTTTTGAAATAACATTTATCGTTTTTAAACTAATTCCTTCATTTTCCAAATAAATTTTA
Organism: Caldifarciminota bacterium; assembly: GCA_965649115.1. Classification (GTDB taxonomy): domain Bacteria; phylum Hydrothermota; class Hydrothermia; order LBFQ01; family DSFT01; genus DSFT01. The sequence goes on from CBFGJN010000017.1 coordinate 14,706, forward strand.
TCTGAAATTTTACCTTTTAAAATAACCATTTTATACCCTATTCTATAAACAATTAAACTATCATTTTCCTTAATTTTTACATTTGCACAACCATTATTATCAGTAAATGTAAATGTTAAAGATGTCCAAACTTGTGCATCTGAAATTGGCTCATTTGTTTTTTTATCATATACACATATTTTAAAACTCTCTAAACTTATAATTAAACCTATCATTTTTAGCCTCCTTTTTTAAGGGTTTTAATTAACTTTTAAATTTTTTTAATTTAAAAAATTATATTTATATTAAAGTAATTATTGGAGGAGAGCGGGCATTTGGATAGATTGGAATAATTTGAGATTTATAGTTTTGTTTGAAATTAAAGGATAATTGAAATAAAATTTTTGGTTTTTCAAATTCAATTTTAAATTCTTTTATTTCAATATTGCTGTTGTTTTGATAATTTAAAATTAAACAATTTTCAAATTTTGATTTGTGTATGTGATTGTGAAAGCTTGAAATTATTAAAGCATTTAGATTTAAAATAATTAGAAAAATTAATAAAATTCTTTTCAAGATTTAAAATTTTAAAGCATCGTTATGGTTTTCTTTTATGAATTTTCTTCTTTAAGTCATTATAATAGCCCTATTTCAAGTCTCTATGCACCTCAATTTTTAAATGAAAATTTCAAAATTGAAAGTTTTATTAGAAGAGATTTTAATTTAATAAATAGGTATGGATTTGGAATAAGCTATAAGTATATCGGTTTCTTTTGGTATAGTCTAAATGTTGAAGAAGAATTTATAAACACAATTTCATTTGGTATGAACATTTTTAATATAGGCTCAAATGTTATTTATCAATATCCAAATAAAGCAAATTTTGGAATTGGTTTCAATAGAGTATTTTTAAATTTCAATATATGCGCTTATACATTAATAGGAAAATTTTCTTATGTTTGTTCTTTTTTTGAATATAAAAATGTCTTTTTAGGATTTGATATTTATCTTGAAAAAAATTTTCCAATTGATTATAGGTTTTTTATTTCTTATAAAATAAGCGAAAATTCCTCAATTCAAATAAGTTCCTCAACAAACATAAATAGTTTCTCTATTGGATATAAATATAAGTTCTTTATATTAAATTATTTTTATCATAGTTATCTTGGAGATAGCTTTGGATTTAGGTTAATCTATGAAAAATAGAATTGGAATAATTGGATATGGCAATGTAGGAGGCTCAATAGCACTTTATTTTGAAAAAAAAAGAAGAAAAGTTTTTGTTTTAACCTCAAAACTTTTGAAAAATAAAAAATTTATAAATTTCTTTAACTATAATCAAATTCAGGAATTCATAGATTCAGTTGATATTATTTTAATATGTGTAAGAGATGATAAAATTGAAAGCATAATAGAAATTCTTAAAAAATTTTCAATTAAAAATAAAATTATTTATCATACAAGCGGTTCATTAACAAGTGATATTCTAAAAACACTAAAAAATAATTATGTCGGAAGTTTTCATCCTATTCAGACATTTCCAAAACCAAACCCAAAACTACTAGAAAATATCTACTTTTCTTTTGAAGGTGAGAAATATAAAATCGCTAAAAGTTTAGCTAATTTTTTTAAGAGCAAAATTATAAAAATTAAAAAAGAAAATAAACTATTATATCATGTTGCTTGTATATTTGCAAGCAATTTTCCAAATTTTCTTTTAACTATTGCTGATGAATTAATTAAAATATCTACTAATAAAAATTACAAAATTCTAATTCCTCTTATACAAACAAGCTTAAAAAATGCTATTGTTTATGGTCCAAAAAATGCCTTAACAGGTCCCGCTAAAAGAAAAGATATAAAATTAATAAAAAATCATTTAAAATTCTTAAAAACATTCAACCCTGATATTTACAAACTATATAAAATTATTTCAGAAATGATTTTAAAAGATAAATTCTAAATTAAGTTACTGAAATTCTTGATTTTTCGCGGAGAATTATTGGAGGCGAAGCCCCCGAGGCATAAAAATGGGGTATTTATAAGGCTCCGCCTTATTTTCAGGGTGGGTGGGCAAGACATAAAAAAATAAATAGTTTCAGAATTACTGGACACAGCAACCCACCACTGCTTTGTCTAGTAAATAGTGTTAAGTAATTGATTATCAACGATTTATAAAAATTTTAAGAAAATTATTAATTTTACGGGGGTTTTAAGGAGGACAGAGCTTTAAAAGCGAAGCCTTGAATACAGGGTTAGTGGGCAAAATATAGAAAAATAAATGATTTTAGAATTACTAGACACAGCAACGCACTACTGCTTTGTCCAATAATTATTGTTAAGCGATTGATAATCAATAATTTATAAAATTTTTAAGGAAATTGTTGATTTATTGGGGGGATTATTAGGGGGGCTCTGCCTTAAAGCCGAAGGCTTTTGAAAAATAAATAATTCCAGAATTATTGGACAAGGCAACGCACTACTAAATTTCAGCTTTAAAATTTTAATTATGAAACTTGATATTGAACTTTTAGTTGAATTGATAAAAAAAGGAAAAAACCAATATATTATAAATAAAGAAACGGGACAAGTTTTTGAAATAAGTAATAAAATTTTAGATGCAGTTGAAGATGACTATTATGAACATTTAACTAATGAAGAAATGGAATCTGCTAATGTTTTAAAAGAAATGTGGGAAGGTTCAAGTAAGTACGAGTTTATTCCAAAAATTTCAGAAGGTGATTTAATAAATATCGTAATGGAAATTGTTGAAAGCCTAGATAAAGAAGACAATTTAAGGGAAATTTTGATGGAGATTGTATCATCAGGTGGCATTTATAAAAAAATAAATTATCTAATAGTCAATTACAAAGGATTTTATGAAATTTACGATAAGTTTCTTACTGATTATTTAAGAAGAAAACTTAAAAGTTGGGCTTTATCAGTGGGTTTTGAAATTATTGAACCAGAGGAATAATCCTTTTAGTGAAATATAAGGGTCATAAATATAATCATTAAAATGCTTTAAAAAAAACTTAGCATTTCCACCAGTTATAAATTTATGTTTTACATTAAATTCACTTTCTATTTTTGAAACTAAAAATTTATAACTATTTACTAAACCAAGAATAATAGCCTCTTGTGTTGAATTTCCAATTAGTTTATTAACCTTAAATTCTTCAATATATTCTAAATTTGGAAGCTTAGATGTGCTTTGAGATAAACATTTTAAGTACGTTTTATAGCCAATTAAAATTAATCCTCCTAAAAATTTTGAATCTACAACATCTATAACAGTCGCAGTTCCAAAATCCAAAATAATTGAGATTTCTTTTATTTTTAAAGCAATATAATGAGCTTTTGCTATTCTATCACTTCCAAGTGTTTCAGTATAATTTAATTCTATAAGACTATTTTGATAATTTAGTTCATATAATTCCTTATCCTTTAAAACTTTTCCTAAATTTATACCTTCAACGACACTACAATAAGCAATTTCATTTATTCCCTCAAAAAAATTTTTCATTTTTTCAATACTATCAAAATCAAATTTTTCAAAAGATAATATACTTTCATTTTCAATTATGGCACATTTTATTAAGCTATTACCAATATCAACAACCCCGATTTTCATTCTAAAAACTTCAATTTTACCAATAATTTACCTTGACCCACAACCTCATTTTCTTTAACATAAACTTTTTCAACAATAGCGTTTTTAGGACTTGTTATTATCATCTCCATTTTCATAGATTCAATAGTTAAAATAACATCACCCTTATTTATATTTTCTCCTTCTCTAACTTTAATGCTATTTATTTTTCCTGTAATTGGAGAAAAAATTTCATCTTTATGCTCTTCTTCTTTTTCTAAAACATTTTCTAACTTTTCAATAATGTAAATCCTTGAATTATAGAATAAAATTAATTTATTCAAGACCTTTTTGTATATTAAATTTAACTTTAAATTAGGATTAGGTTTTACTTCATAAACATTACCATAATTATCTTTTAGTTTAATGTTTTCCCCTCCTTTTTATGAAGCTATCAATTATAAGTAAAAAAATAGCTATTGTTATAACACTATCTGCTAAATTGAAAACAAACCATCTTAAATTTTCATTTATACCAATATCTATAAAGTCAACAACAAATCCTCTAAAAATCCTATCAAACAAATTTCCAAATGCTCCTCCTATAATTAAACAGTAAGCAAAAAAACTTAAATAACTTATTTCTTTAATTGCAAGATATATAACAAATATCGTTATTAAAACTGCTAATAAAGTATAAGGAAAATTTTCACCAAAATTCAAACCAAACGCAATACCTGGATTATAAACAAATGTAATTCTTAAATAATTACCCAATATCTCAACAGGCTTGTGAATTGGAAAGTTTTTTTCCACAAAAAATTTTGTAATTTGGTCTAAAATTAAAATAATTGTAGGAATAAAAATCAAATAAAAGACTTTATTTTTCATTTTAAAAGATTTAACCAATCACTTAAAAGAAAATAAAATCTACTTATTAAAAGAGAGAACCTTGCCATTATTGTATAACCAAAACTTGCTCCAAATGTTATCATCATTATTAAGATACCAATTTTAGCAATTCCAAGAAGAATACCTCTTTGCTCAGTTGAAAAGTAAAAATAAACAAGAGCTGTTATTACACCTAATAAAATTACAAATGGTCCTATTACTGACAATAGACTATTTAAGAAATTTAATGGACTTGAAAAATCAATAGTATAATTTGGAGAAAGAACTGGTAAAAATGTTGCAGAAACTTGCGGAAATATAAAACCTTGAATACTTGCAACAATTGTAATTCCAGAACCAATTCCAACAACGAATGCTATTGGAACTCTTGAAAGCCAAACAAGTGAAGGAAAGATATAGGAAAAAATTTCAAGTCTTATTAAAGTAAGAATTCCAAGAAGAATAGCAATAATAGTCATAAATTTTATAAAGAAATGTTGGCTCGGCATAAGTCCCATTTGAATTGATGGCCATATTGCTTGATTGAGAGCCAAAATAACACCATATCCTGCAGAAATACCTACAAATATATGTTCAGCTAATTTGTAAATTGGATTATCACCAAATATGAAAGATAAAATCGCAAGTGTCAAGAAAGCAGCTACCCAGATACCTAAAATATCCCAAATCATTTAATTATCCTCCTTATTATAAAACCTATATTACCAAGAAGTATAAACAAAAGAATAATTGTATGAGCTGGAATTTGCGAAACCATAATCAATGAAGCAAGACCTTTCTTCTTTGCTAAGCTTTCATAATCAAAAGCACCTTTAAGTCCCCCAACAACGCCAACAACTTGTTTTGCTTGATAATACGGAAAATACCCAGGAGCCATAACTGCTGTCACAGAAAAAGCCATTTTAACACCATATCTTGCTTGAACAATCTGAACCCAAAAATCACCAGTTGCACCAGCTTCAAATCCAAACAATAAATCAATATCTTTATAATTCAAAACACCATCATCTCCTGAAATTTGTTTATAAATAGGATAGCTATCAATTGGTTTTCCATAATAATCATTAGGAAAAACATTTCTAAAATCCTCACTTAAACCAACCATAACACCTGCAACACCTGGCTTAAATCCAAGAATTAAATAATCTTCACCATATTTTTTATTAAATTTTTTTGCGACTTTTTCAATACCATTTACACCTACTATTAAACCTTGAAATTGCCAGTGCGTCATTAAAAGAACTTTTATATTCTTTCTGAATGCTTGTTCAAGAACAACCTCATAGACAGGTTGAAGTTCTGGATAAGCTGATGGTCCATAATCTGTTGATATTAGAAGGACATCACCTTCTTTTAAAGATTCTACTGCATTATAGGCATCTATTACCTCTTGTGTAGGTCTTGTAGGAAGGGAAGGTTTTAGAAAAAGTGGCACAATAATTGAAAAAATAAGAATAGAATATATTATTCTTCTATCTATAAGTGTTAAAAAGTCTAAAATTGCTTTCATCTTATATACCCCCTCTCTATACCAAATATAATTCTAAGCGAAAAGGCAATACTTCCAAGTGTTAATCCAAGATTTATAGCCCTCTGTCCAGCATTATTTGGATATTGCATAATCCAATCCGAAAACGAAGGGATAAATTGAGAAATAATTTTTGAGAATTCTGGAAAAAATAATGAAATTCCTAAAAACAAAAATAACAAACCAACAAAAAGTCTTAAAATTGAACTTAAACCAGTGTACCTTGTCGAAATATATAGGAAGTAAATACCTGTTAGAATTGAAAATGCGAAGAAAAATGGAATAAATATAATTCCTCCAAATGGAACTCTACCCATCATTACAATTGCTGCTGATAATAAAAGAAGTGTAGATTCTAAATTTCTTGCCCTAAATGCTCTATAAGCAGCAGAAGCTATAAAGAATGCAAGAAGTGAAAACATTGTAGCATCAAGTGGTAAATATATATTTTGAAATAACCATAAATAGGTTGAATTCTGAACAAAAGGACCGCCGTACTTGTACCAAGCCCAAATTCCCCAAATTAAGGCAACAAAAAAAGAAATAATTAAAATTAAACTATAAATTCTATCTTTATCACCTCTCCTAATTTTTCTCCAATGATATAAAATTAAACTATCTATACCAAGTAAAAGAGCAAAACCAGAAATAATAATGTACCATCTTGTAGTGAGCTGTTCAATTTGCGTAAAAGGTTCTCTTGGAATAAAGAATAAAGCCATAATTAAAATGCCACTTATAAATGTTACAATAACAGGAATTTGAGTTTGCATAACTAACCTCCAACTTTAAACATATTTACATATAACTCTGCTACATTTTTAAGAATTCCAAACTCAGAAAGCGTTAGTAGTAAAGAACCTATCAAAATAATAACAATAATTACAATTTTAGCAATATCTTCCGCTTTTATTGTTCCTATTTCCGATGGATTTTTGCTTAAATAAGCAGAAGCTGCATACAATTCTTCGCCAATTAATGTATAATCACAAGAAACAACAAAGAACGGTAGTTGAGTGACAGCAGTAGTTCCTGCTATGTTTATAGCACCTACATTATAAGAAGTCTCTGCCATTAGCAAACTTTCAGCATAAAAATATCCTTGATAAAATGCTGCACCTGGTTTTTCTCTTATTACAATTCCGTTAAATCCTGCTGTAAAACCAAATTGTTCAGTTGTTAAAAACATTATATTTTCTTCTCTATATAAATCAGGTCTTCCAGCTTCTGTAAAGCCTTCTTTAACTGCTTCCCTTGAAGCAAGCATTATTAATGGGTCATTATTTGGAACAATCAAATCTATACCATATCCAGCAACCTTTTTAGCAACATATTTTAAAATAGCTATACCAGCTATAATTGAAGGGTCACTTAATGTTCCAATTCCAGTTGTGTAAATTATTGGCCTACCCATTTCCGTTGCTCTACCAACTGCATCATCAATAGCTTCAAGACCAGCAATTTTTCTAATGTAAGGAACTTTACCCATTCTTGAAGAGTAATAATAATAAAAGAATAATGCTGAAAAAATAACTAAGAATATAAGAACTGGCAATTTCTTAGTATCAAACCAAGGCTTATCATTTTTATCTTCAATAGAAATTTTAATCGGTTTTGACCAATCCGTATCAGTATAACTTGTATCATCAACATATGTTCTTACCAAATAACTATAATTAATATTTGGTTTTACAAGTGTATCTAAAAATTTTGTTTCCTTAGTTTCACCAATAAGTAAAGGATTCTCTTTATTATGCTTTTCATCTGTTCTATAAATTTGATATTTTTTGATTTCAATTTGGGGAGCTTTCCAAGTTAGAATAACTTTATTTCCTTCAATTTGAACATTTAGACTTTCTGCTGGAAGAGGTAATAAGAAAAATACAATCATCAGCTCCTACAAGTTTAAAGTATAGATAACTTTACCTTCAAGTTCCAAGACATTTAATTCATTTTCATCAAGAATACCATAAGTATAGTGTTCTAACCAGTCACCAATACAAGCAATTTTCTTATTATTTTTAATTGAATAAGTTGGAGAATGTAAATGACCAATAATTAAAACATCACCTTCAATTCTATCAAAATAATTCCATAACCAATTTGGAATCTCTTTTACATAATTATTATGGGCTTTTCTACTAACTTTTGAAATGAATTTCGCGATTTTTATACCAATATCAGGATGAATTAATTTAAATACATTTACAAGAAAGCCATTTTTTAAAATATCTCTCGTTTTAATTCTAAATTTTAAATCATCTCCATGGGCAAAAATAATTTTTCTATTATTTAACTCAATTTCATATTTTCCAATAATTTTTCTAATGTTTAAATTCTCTATGAAATTACCAATCCAAAGGTCATGATTTCCGGCTATGTAAATTGTTTCAATATCTTTTGAGATATTATAAATTTCAAAAAGAACCTTAAAATAATGTGAAAAAATTACACTATTATATTCAAACCAAAAATCAAATAAATCACCAATTATTATAAATTTGTCAGCATTTTTTCTAACCTCTTCTAATAGTTTTTTAAAATTCCTAAATTTAATTTCTTCATCATCAGAAAAACCAAAGTGTGCATCAGAAAAAAGGTAAATTTTCAAAAGATTTAAATTTTAAAGTTATGCTTTAAAATTTTAAAACTATGGCAGTAGAAACAAAACTTAAACCAACCGACTTTGATAGCCACTTTCCAACATGGTGTCCAGGATGTGGAGACTTTTCAGTTCTTCTTGGCCTTAAAAAAGCACTTGCTGAACTTGGAAAAAGACCTCATGAAGTTGTAGTTGTATCAGGAATTGGTTGTTCTGGGAAGCTTTCAGATTATATTAAAGCCTATGGATTTCATGGCATTCACGGAAGAGTTATGCCAGTAGCACAGGCAATTAAACTTGTAAATCCAAAACTAACTGTAATTGGTGTTGGAGGAGATGGAGATGGTTTTGCAATAGGAGGAAATCACTTTATACATGCTTGTAGAAGAAACATAGATATTACTTATATTGTTATGGATAATCAAATATATGGACTTACAAAAGGTCAAGCTTCACCTACAAGTCTAGTAGGACATATTACAGTATCAACACCTTATGGTGTTAAAGACAGCCCTATTGACCCAATAATGATAGCACTTGCTAATGGTGCGACATTTGTAGCAAGAACATTCTCAGGTGATGGTGCCATTTTACCTAAAATTTTCATGGAAGGTATAAAACATAAGGGTTTTTCATTTATTGACGATATATCACCTTGTGTTACATTTAATAAATTTAATACTTATGAGTGGTATAGAGAGCATATTGAATATGTTGATGAATCAAAAGGAGGAAAAAGGGACTATAATGTTCATGATAGACTTGAAGCAATAGATAAAGTTAAGGAAGTTAAAAGTAGAGGTAAAATTCCTGTTGGTATTATATTTATAGATAATGAAACGGAAAGTGGAGAAAATCATTATTTGAAAAATGGAGCACCAATAGAATCAGATTTAACAATTAGGGAGGATTATCTTGAATTATTGAAGGAATTTGAATGAAACAAATTTTAATAGCAGATAAAATTTTAATTGGGAAAGAATTAGTTGAAAATAAAGCAGTTATAATAGATGAAAACAAAATTATTGATGTAATTGATGCCTTTGAAAGCGAAATAACTCATATTCCCGTTAAAACATTTCCAAAAAATTCAATTTTGATGCCTGCATTTATTGATACACATACTCATTTAGCAAGTTATGGTTTAAGCCTAACAAAACCAAATTTAAATAATTTCAAAACTAAAAAAGATGTTATTGACTATTCAAGAGAATATATAAGAAATTTTGATAAGGATATTTATATATTTTTAGGATATGACGAAAGCAAATGGATTGATGAAAATGAATTAACAAAAGAAGATTTGGATAAAATATCAAAGGAGAAACCAATTATTTTTAGAAGGATTTGTGGTCATAAAGCAGTTTTAAATACAAAAGCATTAGAAATAGTGAAAGATATTGAAGGAATTGATTTTAAAACTGGTATTGCTCTTGAATACCTACCTTTAAATATATATGAAATTTTTAAACCTACTATTGAAGAAATTAAAGAAGGAATTTTAAAAGCACAAGAAATTGCAATTAATTTAGGAATTAAAGGTATTGTTGATATTACAAATGTTGAAAGTTTTAAAGCATATCAAGAATTAAAAAGAGAAGGAAAATTAAAATTAAGGGTTGGAATTGTTTTATATGAAAGATATTTTGAACTAATTAAGAAGTTAAATCTTGAATATAATTTTGGAGATGACAATTTGAAATTTTTAGGAATTAAGATATTTCTTGATGGTTCGGTTGGTGCTGGAACTGCTGACAAACTATTAAAAACAAATGAAGAATTAGAAGTTATACTGAAAGATTGTCAAAAGCATAATGTTCAATTATTAGCTCATGCAATTGGTCAAAACGCTATAAATCAATTTATAAATGTTTTTGAAAAAGTCGTAAATAATAATTATTTAAGACATAGAATTGAACACTTTGAATTTCCTTATTATGAAGACATTAAGAGAGTTTCAAAATTAAATATATATTTATCAATGCAACCAAATTTTGTAGCACTGTGGGGAGGTTTTGATAATATGTACGCCAAAAAACTTCCACTTGAAGTTTTAAAGAGATGTAATCCTTATAAAACAATTTTTAATGAAGGTATTAATTTGGCATTTGGAAGTGATTGTATGCCTCTTGATCCATTTTTAGGAATTAAAGGAGCAGTAAATCATTTTCTTGAAAATGAAAGAATTGATTTAAATTTAGCTTTATATTTATATTCAACAGCAGGAGCGCAGTTCCTTTTTATGGAAGATAAAATTGGAAAGATTGAAAGAGGATATTATTCTGACTTAATTGTCATTGATGAAAAAAATTTAAATTTAATTGAAACTTTTTAAAGTAATGTTAAATTACTTATTTAATTTGCTTTGATTTAAAGCTCCCCCAGGCAAAAAATGGGGTATTTATAAGGCTCCACCTTATTTTCAGAATTATTGGACAAGGCACTTTTAATATGCTTTGTCTAATAATTATTGTTAACTTATTGATTGTCAATAACTTATAAAAATTTTAAGAAAATTATAGTTTTTATGGGGGGTTTTTAATGGGGGCTTCGCCCCCCATGGCCGAAAAATGGGTATTTATAAGGCGAAGCCTTATTCATAGGGTGGGTGGGGAAAATATAGAAAATATATATTTTTAGAATTACTAGACAAAACACTTTTAATAAAACTTTTTACTTTAAAATTTTCATTATGCGTTCTGCGGTAATCGTAAGTGCTAAAAGAACAGCAGTAGGAAAAGCTCCAAGAGGAACATTGAAGGACACAAGACCAGAATATTTATTAGCAGAAGTTATAAAAGCAATTTTAAATGAAACGAATTTAGATCCTAACTTAATAGAAGATTTAACAGTGGGGTGTGCTTTTCCCGAAGCCTACCAAGGTATGAATATGGCAAGAACAGTTGTTTATAGAGCAGGGCTTCCCACTTCCATTCCAGCAGTTACAGTTAATAGATATTGTGCTTCTTCAATTCAATCAATAGCTCAAACAGCTCATAGAATTATGGTTGGAGAAATTGATGTGGCAATAGCAGGTGGAGCTGAAAGCATGAGTTTAGTTCCTATGCCGGGATATGTTTTTAGACCAGAACCTTATATTGCTCAAAATTTCCCTGATTATTATTTAAATATGGGTCTTACAGCAGAAAATTTAGTTCCATTATATAACATAAAAAGAGAAGAAGTAGATCAATATGCTTATTTATCTCATAAAAGAGGAGCAGAAGCAGTTTTAAGTGGAAAATTTAAAGAGCAAATAGTTCCTATTAAAGTAAAAGTTAGATTAGAAGATGAAGATAGTAATAGTCAATTGGTTGAGAAAATTTTTGATCAAGATGAATGTATTAGACCTGATACAACACTTGAAGGACTATTAAATTTAAAACCCTACTTTAAAGTAGATGGAACAGTTACCGCTGGAAATGCTTCACAAAGAAGTGATGGAGCGGGAGCAGTTCTTATTATGAGTGAAGAAAAGGCAAAAGAACTTGGACTTAAACCATTAGCAAGATTTATAACCTATCAAGTTTCAGCAGTTCCAGCAGAAATTATGGGAATAGCACCAGCTTACGCAATTCCAAAATCACTTAAAAAAGCTAACTTAACATTAGAAGACATCAAACTTATTGAACTAAACGAAGCATTTGCTACACAAATAGTAGCTGTTCTAAGAGAATTAGAAATACCATTGGATAAATTAAATGTAAATGGAGGTGCCATTTCACTTGGTCATCCACTTGGAGCAACTGGTTCCATTTTAACAGTTAAACTTATTTACGAATTAAGAAAAAGAGGTGGAGGTTATGGAATTGTAAGTGCTTGTGTTGGAGGAGGAATGGGAGCAAGTATGATTTTGGAGGTATATGGAAGTTAATAGATCGGATTATATAAAAGTAGGAATTTTTATTTCTTTCGTTTTGATTTTATCTTTTATTGGTTATAATTGGATTAGTTCTCAAAAACGACAAAAACATTTATATACATATTATATAAAAATGCCAAGAGCAACATTAGTGTCAAATGGTACAAAAGTTTTAGTTAGAGGTGTTACAAATGGAAATGTAATTGATGTTAAAATATATAAAGATGGTGTTATCTTAAAAATAGGTTTAAAAGATATAAAACTTAAAGAAAATGCGTATGCACAAGTTATAACACCATCAGCACTTGGAACAAGAATGATAGATTTGGAAGTTGGAGATGGAAATTTTTTAAGTATCAACGATACAATAATCGGATATGATAGTCCAACATTTGACCAAATTTTAACAATTGTTATAAGACTTTCAGATAAAATTGATAGTATTCTTACAAATACCAATAACACAATAAAAACAACTAATTACAAAATTTTTGAAATTTCAAATGAAATTAAAAAGTCTTTAAATGAAATTCAAATTTTAACATTAAGTTTAAGAAACATTTTAGAACATCAAAATTCTAATTTAGATAGCATTTCAAATAATATAAATTTCACTTTAAAATCAACACAAAGAACAATTGGTTATATTGATTCACTTATAAATTCATTAAAAACTGAAATTGATAGCTTAAAATATAGAGGAACAATTGGAAAGCTAACAAAAGACGATTCATTATATTTTGAATTAAAGAAAACAGTTATTATGTTTCAAGAAATTTTAGATGATATAAAGAAAAATCCAAGTAAATATATAAACGTTAAGGTTTTTTAATGCTTTGGGGAAGTGCAATTAGCTCATATCAAGCAGAAGGTGATAATTTTAATAGTGATTGGTGGGAGTTTGATAAAGGAAAAAGTTCAAAGGCGAGTTATTTTTGGTATAAATGGAGAGAAGATATAAAATTATTAAAGGAACTTGGACAAAATGCTTTTAGATTTTCAATTGAATGGAGTAGAATTTTTAAAAGTGAAAATGAAATTGATTTTAAATCACTTGATGTTTATAAAAGCATTGTTGATGAGTTATTCAAGAATAATATAGAACCCATTTTAACAATTTGGCATTTTACAAATCCAATTTGGTTTTCAAAAAAAGGAGGATGGTTAAATAAAGAAAATATAAATTACTTTTTAGATTATGTTAATATAATTAAAAAGAACTTTGAAAATGTCAAGTACTTTATTGTTTTAAACGAACCTAATGTTTATAGTTTTAAAAGTTATCTTGAAGGCACTTGGCCACCACAAGAAAAAAATTTAATTAAAGCATTTAAGGTTTTGAAAAATTTAAAAAAAGCCTATATTGAAACCTATAAAATTCTAAAAAACGAAAATAATTTAATAAGCTTTTCACAAAATATAATCATTTTTAAACCTTATAGAATTTACAATCCTTTAAGTTTAATCTCAACAATTTTAGATGAAAAATTTTTTAATTTTTGGTTTATTGAAAATGTTAAAAACTACTTGGATTTTATAGGGATAAATTACTATACAAGAGTTTTTGTCAAATTTTTAGCAAAATTTACTTATAAGGAAAATAGTCAAAAAAATTGTCTTGGCTGGGAAGTTTATCCAAAGGGTATTTACGAAATTTGTAAAAAAATCTACAAAAAATATAAAAAACCAATTATGATTACAGAAAATGGTATTTGTACAAATAATGACTTTCAAAGAATTGAATTTATAAAAGAACATATTTTTTACCTTAAAAAAGCTATTAATGAAGGCATTAAAATTTTAGGATATATGTATTGGTCCTTTCTTGACAATTACGAATGGGCAGAAGGCTTTGAACCAAAATTTGGACTTATTGAAGTTGACTATAAAACAGGAGAAAGAAAAATAAGAAAAAGTGCTTATTTTTATAAGGAGGTAATAACATGAAACGTAGAAGAAAACAAAATGGAATATCAATAAGAAGAGCAACAAGTATAGCTAAAAAAATGCTAAAAATATACAAAAATAACGATAAAATACTTGATGAAGTAGCAAGGTGGAGAAATGAAATAATGACGAAGTTTAGCCATCTTCCAGAATCAAAAAAAGCTCTTGCTGAACTTGAAAAAATTGAAAGTGAAGTTATGAAAATGAGAGAAATGATGGAACAAGACAAAGAAGGATTATCTGTTCTTTTCGATGTTGTACATTTTATATTTACCAAAAGAAAGATAAAAGAATATAGAGGAAAAGATGTTTATATATGGATTGAAAATGATGAAAATGTCCATTTTGAATTCAAAGATGGAACAGTTGTAGTTAGTAAAAATGGTGATCTTATAATTTTGTGAAGATACCAGTAATTACAGGACAAACTGCAAGTGGAAAAACTGAAATAGCTCAAAAGTTAATTGAGAAAGATGAAAATTTAATTGTAATAGCAATTGATTCAAGAAAAATCTACAAATATATGGATATTGGAACAGCAAAACCAAAATATCCTTACAGAAACAATTATAAGATGATAGATTTAATAGAACCAAATGAGCGCTATAATGTTGGTTTATTTTTTAGAAATGCTCAAAATGAAATCAAGAAGGCAATTGAAGGTGGAAAAAAGGTTATATTAGAAGGTGGAACTATTTTATATTTAAAATGTTTAATTGAGGGTTTAAGCATATTTCCAGAACCGAACAAAGAACTATTAGATTACATAAAGTCAAAAAAAACACATGAATTATATAACGAGCTTTTAAAAATTGACAAAAAAAGAGCATTACAAATTCATCCAAATGATAGATTTAGAATTGAAAGAAGTTTAATTGTTATTTTAACTACAAATATGAGCTATGAAAAAGCTTGTAAGGAATTTTACAAAGAACCTGAATTTGAATATGAAGTTTATATTTTGGAAATTGAAAAAGATAAACTTTATAGAAACATTGAAAACAGAATTTATAATATGTTAGAAGAAGGACTTTTAAATGAAATTGATTTTTTGATAAAAAAATATGGTAAGGATGCTATTGGAATAAGAAAAACAATTGATTATTTTGAATTCATAGATTATTTTGAAGGCTTAAAAACACTTGAAGATGCAATTAAGGAAACAATTTCAGATACAAAAGAATTTGCAAGAAGACAAAAACGATTTTTAAAACAAATAAAAGGGAAAAAAATGAGTTATGAAGAAATTATTTCTCATCTAAGTAAAACCACCAATTATCCTTACTAATTTTTAATTTTTTTGCTATTTGTGAAACCTTATAACATTTAAAATAATTTTTATGTTCTTCTAAAAACTTTAAAAGTGGCTCTACAATTTCAAATAAATCCAAACTTATTGATTTCTTAATAATTTTATCAACTCGCATTAAATGTTCAAAACATTCATAATCATCAACAAATTTATGATTTTCATAAATTACACTTTGCCAAAACTTTAACTCGTCATTCACTTCATTAACCAAATTTTCAATCTTCAAATTAATATCCTTATTTTTCATTATATAACTTATAAGCTCAGCAACAAAAACGATATTATAAAATATCATTGCAACAAAGCCAAGACCTATATTTCTTGTAATTAGAAAAATACCCAAAATTATAAAAAAATGGACAAAAACAATTAAAGAAACAGGAAGAATAATTTTATTCTTTATTCTCATTTCATAAATTGAATAAATACCCATAATTGAACCAATTAAAATAAATATAATTCCAAGAATGAAATTTGGCACTTTAAAATTTTAAAGTGATTAAATTTTTAACTGCTGGTGTTCCAATTAGCTGCCTTGTCCAATAATTCCCCCTCTACCTTCCCTATGGATACCCCCACTATATTTTAACTCATCCCCTCCCATATCAACCCCTCAATCAGCCAAATTACTATAACTATAAAAACTATTCATTATCA
>CBFGJN010000018.1:0-29865 GCA_965649115.1 Caldifarciminota bacterium
GGTACTTTAAAGCCGAAGGCTTTTGAAAAATAAATAATTCCAGAATTTTTGGACACAGCACTTAGTAGAAGAAATTAAGCTTTATAATTTTCAATCCTACTATGAAGTTATTAGGAATTTGTGTAGATCAAACAAGCCCTTATAGTTTGATATTTATAAGTAAGGAACCTGTTAATATAGGAGAATACGTTGTTGTTGATGATGAAGTAAGGAAATTGCTTGGTATTGTATCATCAGTATATTCTGAAAACCCTTATATAACTGAATCAATTATAAATCCTGAATATGTTCAAAGAATAAACAACTTTACAAATAATATGGTAAAATATAAGGCTGTTGTTAATCTTCTTGGTGAAATTACGGAAACTGGATTATCTGCATTAAAGTATCCTCCAAGACCTTCTCGCAGTGTATATAAAGCTGATAATGAAATTCTTAAAAAAGTTTTTAAAATTGATGATAAGAAATTTGTAAAAATTGGAACACTCTTAAATAATAAAGAGATTCCAGTTTATATAAATTTAGAACAAGCAATAATAAGACATTTGGCTATTTTGGCGATTACAGGTGCAGGAAAATCCAATACTGTTGCAGTTTTAATTGAAAAAATTGCCCAAAAGGGAGGAACTGCTTTAATTTTTGATATTCATGGTGAATATAAAGTACCTTCATTTAATGTTATTGATCCTAAAATAAATCCTTATAGTCTTGATGTTGATGAGATTGCAGGACTAATAGGTGTTGATATGGATACAAGTGCTCAAATGTATCATTTATTGAGTGAAATAATTGAAGAAATAAAGAGGAGAAATTATAGTAATGATGAGGAAGATACACTTTCAAAAGAATTAAGGAAAACATTTTTAGAAGATTTAATAACTGAATTAGATAATTTGAAAAACGATAAAGAAAAAGTTAGAGAATATGGAAGAGAAACAACATTTAGACTCCTTAATCGTCTAAAAAATTTAAAAAATAAATTTGGAAGCTTATTTGTTGATGGTGCTACTGAATTATTGAAAAGAATTGTAAATGGGAAAATAAATGTTTTGGATTTAAGTGGTTTAGATGAGGATAAGGCGGACATTATAATTAGTCATGTTTTAACTTCAATTTTAAATGATAGAAAGAGAGAGGGAAAAAAACTTTTAGAAGCTCCTATTGTTTGTATATTAGAGGAAGCTCATCTTTTTGCTTCAGCTCAAAGAAGAACGCGTTCAAAATATATTTTAAATAGGATTGCAAGAGAAGGAAGGAAATTTGGTGTTGGTTTATGGATTGTAAGTCAAAGACCAAAAGGATTAGAGCCTGATATTCTATCTCAAATGAATAATATGATAATTCTTAAACTTGTTGAACCAGAAGACCAAGCACATGTTAGAAGAGCATCTGAAAATTTAAGTGAGGAATTGATGAAATACTTACCCTCACTAAATCCTGGAGAAGCAATTATTGTTGGTAATATGGTAAGAATACCAATTCTTGTAAAAATAGAGAAAAGCAGTACAAAAATTCAAGGGCAAGATCCTAATGTGATTGAAGAATGGGAAAAATTAAGACAAAAACCCGAATTTTCAAATGATATTTAAAATTGTTTAAAAATAGTATATTTATCATTTCAATTCTATTTGCAATTGGAATTCTAATTCCATTAAAACTTTCAATTATTTTAACAATTATTTCAATAATTTTAGTGCCATTTTTTAGGTTTTTAATATATTTTCCATTTATTTTTCTTGGTTCTTTAAGAATGGAAATTTACAAATATCCAAAAATAAGAACTAATGATACAATTATTGTTAAGGTGAATGTTCCAAGTAAAGGAATTTTGCCAATTGAAGGATTTGGAATATTTAAATCAAATGTTTATCCAGGGCAGTACTATTTGGAAGGTTATATTAAAAGAGATAGTTTTATTATTTTAAATTCTGAAAAAGTAAGAAATCAGAATGAAATTTATTTAAAATTAGATAAGTTTTTGAGAGAGAAAGCATTTCGTTTTGAAGATTATTCTATTATAACAGCTCTTATTCTAAATAATAGAGATTATATTCCTTATGAAGTAAAAAACGCTTTTGTTGAAACTGGAATGTTTCATATTCTAGCAATTTCTGGATTACATATAAGTTTAATTTTTCTTGTTATTTCATTTGTTTTATCGTTGTTTTACATTCCGAGAAAATTAAACTTTATAATTAGCTCAATAATCATATTTTTATATACTGCACTTTTAGACTTTATTCCATCTTGTTTTAGGGCATTTTTGTTTGCTATCATCTTTTCAATTTCTAACTTATTAGAAAGAAAAGTAAATATGTTAAATGTTTTTGGATTATCTTTGATTTTGAATTTAATGATATTTCCAACACAAATTTACGATGTAGGATTTCAACTATCTTATCTAGCAGTTTTAGGATTAATATATTCACCTTTTAACTATTCAAATAATTTTTTCTTAAATATTATAAAATCTTCAATTTCTGCTCAAATTTTTACAACTCCAATTTTATTATATCACTTTTCAAAAGCACCAATTCTGTATTTTTTTGGAAATTTAATAACAATTCCAGTTTCTACTATTTTGCTTTTAAATTTATTATTTTGTTTGATTTTTCCATTTATTGAACAACTTTGGGTTAGTCTTCATATCATAAATTCACTGTTTATAAAATCTATAATTATTCTTGAAAGGTTAAATTTACCTGCTTTGAAATTATCAATAGATGCGAAAATGTTAATTATTCTACTAATTCTAAACTTTATTATTGTTTCATTATTGCGTCACTTATCATTTAAAAAGTTTTAGAATTCTTTCTATGAATTTTTCAATAGAGCTTATATTTTTACTATTTTGAAAATTACCAAATTCATATTCAAGAATTTCTCTATCAACTTTTCCTTTTAGTGTTCTATAAACCTCTGCCAAAAAGTACTTTCTTATTAAATTTATTCTTCCTTCTTTTTCAAGTCTTCTAACACTAACAAAAACTTTTGTATCTTTTATAATTCCAAATTTTGAAAGTTTTGAAGCCCTTTTTACAAAATCATGATCTTCTGCTAAAAATAGGCTTTCATCAAAGCCTCCAATTCTTCTAAAAATTCTTCTTGTGCATATAATACAAAATCCAGGTGCTAATGGATAAACTTTTCTTGTTCTTTCAATAAGAACATTTGCTAACTTAAAAATTAGATGGTCAATTTTCAAATTTGATATTGGCTCAAATCTAAATGTTGCTACTTCATAGTAATAATAATCAAATTCATAAATAGCTTTTTCTAAAAAGTCTTTTGGAAGAATAACATCTGCATCTAAAAATAATAAATAATCACCAATTGAAAATTTTGCTCCATTATTTCTTCCTGTTGCAGGTTTTCCACCTTGAACAATTTTTGTATCAAAACTTCTTGCAATTTCAATTGTCCTATCATTAGAATTTGCATCTGCGATAATAATTTCATAGTTTTTGTAATTTTGTTCCTTTATTGAATTTAAAAGTTTTGGCAAAAATTTTTCTTCATTTAATGTTGGAATAATTATTGAAATAAAAGGTTCATTCATAATTTATAGATTTTTTCTGAAAAGTTCTTAAAAGCATTTTTTGTGTCAAAAATTAAATTTGAGTTTTTATATATAAATTCATAATCAAATATGCTATGGTCTGTTATAAGAACGACCAAATCACTTTCTTTTAAAATTTCTTTTGTCAATTCAACACTTTCAATTTCCAAATCACCTATCTGAATTCTTGGAATATATGGATCAAAATAATAAACAATAGCTCCTTTATCTGAAAGGAGCGAAATAATATCAATAGCAGGCGATTCTCTTATATCATTTACATCTTTTTTATAGGCTACACCGAGGATTAAAATTCTACTTCCTTTTATACTCTTTTCATATTCATTTAATATATCAGCAATTCTTTGAACAACATATCTTGGCATATTTGTATTTATTTCACTTGCAACTTCTATTAATCTTGCATTGTAATTTAATGTTTTCATTTTCCAAGATAAATAAATTGGATCAATAGGAATACAGTGACCACCAATTCCAGGTCCTGGATAAAATTTCATAAAACCAAATGGCTTTGTTCCTGCTGACTCTATAACTTCCCAAACATCTATATTAAGTATATTACACATAATCGCAATTTCATTAGCAAGTGCTATATTAACCGCTCTAAATGTATTTTCAAGTAATTTGGCCATTTCAGCTACCTTTGATGAAGAAACTATTATAACACTATCTATAATTTTTGAATAAACTTCATAAGCTAATTTTCCTGATATTTCATCAACTCCTCCAACAATTTTTGGAGTGTTTTTAATTTTATAAAATTTATCCCCTGGATTTATTCGCTCTGGCGAGAACGCTAAAAAGAAATCTAATCCACATTTAAGGCCACTTTCTTCTAAAATTGGTTTTATTACTTCATCTGTAGTTCCAGGATAAGTTGTGCTTTCTAAAATTATTAAATGACCTTTTTTAAGATAATTTTTTATATTATTTACAGCATTTAGAATATAACTTAAATCTGGATCTTTTGTTTTTGACAAAGGTGTGGGAACAGCTATGATTATAATATCAACTTCACTTAATATGTTGTAATTTTCAAATGCTTTAATTTTGTTCTTTCTTACTAAATCCAAAAGTTCATTATTAGTTATATCGTTTATATAAGAAATTCCTTCATTTATGTTTTTAACTTTATTTTTATCAATGTCTATTCCATAAACTTCAAAACCATTTTTTGCAAACTCAACAGCTAATGGAAGTCCAACATAACCAAGACCTATTACACTAATTTTAAAATCATTATTTTTTATTTTTCTTAAAAGTTCATTTTCCATAGTTTTAAATTTTAGAGGATAAAAATCTTTTTTGTGTGGTGTGTCTAAGAATTCCTGAAAATATAATTATTTCCATATTTTGCCCACCTACCCTAAAATCAAGCCTTCGGCTTTAAAAAAACCCCATCTTATGCCTTGGGGGGCAGAGCCCCCCATTAAAACCCCCCATAAAAACTATAATTTTCTTAAAATTTTTATAAGTCCTTGATAATCAATAACTTAACACTAATTATTGGACAAAGCATTTGTTGTGTGGTGTGTCTAGTAAATAGTTTTAAGTGCTTGATAGTCAATAATTTATTAAAAATTCATTAAAATGCTTGAAATAATGGGGGGAATTTAAGGGGGGCGAAGCCCCCCATAGCAAAAGAGGGGGTATTTATAAGCCGTAGGCTTATTTTTAGGGTGGGTGGGGAAAATAAGAAAAATAAATGATTTTAGAATTACTAGACACAGCATAAAAAATCCGTTTTAATAAAACAAACGAACTCTTCTTGCCATTTTTAAGTATTTTTTAATATATTTCATATCTTCAATTATTACGCCTTTTTTTGAGGCGGAATGAATTATTTTATTATCTCCAATATAAATTCCTACATGGTCATAAGGACTATTAAAACTAAATATAAGTATATCTCCTGGCTTTATGCTGTCAATTTGAACAAAATCTCCAAAATCTGAATAATTTTTTGAAATTCTAGGAGCTTTTATTCCAAACTCACTTAAAACTTTATAAACAAATCCCGAACAATCCATACCGTTATCATCCATTCCCCCAAATTTATATTTTATTCCAATGTACTTAAAACTTACATAATAAAAAGGATGAAGTGTATCTATGCTTATTACTGAAAAGAAAATTATCATTTTATAACTACTTTTCTTATTTCTTTCTTACCTCCATTTTCTATAAATTCAAAAATATAAATTCCTCTTTTCAAAAATAATTTATCATTTTCTTTCACTTCCATTGTCTTATAGATTGAGCCATCAAGCTTAATGATATTCAAATAACCTTTTTTCAGAAATTCAATTTCGTTTCCAATTTGATTGAAATAATTTTCATTTATATTGACAGGTGTGATTGTTGAATCAAATATAAATCTAGCTTCATCTACAACGGGTGTTTGTTCGTTATTATTAAGTGAATTCATGATAATCATATATTGAATGAACTTAACCATTTGGGTTGAGGGTGGAATGTATGGAAATGTTGTAATGGGTCCTATCCAATTTTGATTATATATATCATTCCAATTGGCACTATTTGTATAGCGATAGTAAAAATTAATGTTTGGAATTACTGGTTGACAATTAAGTGGGTCAAAACCCAAAACTTCAATTCTCAATAATTTCCAAGTTTCCATTTGTCCATTAATATCAACAACATTAGAAATCATAATTCCCTTATTTACATAAAGCAACTCAGTTGAGTACCAATAAAGCCCTTCTGCACCACTTGTAGTTCCTGCTCTAACTACTAAATCAGGGTCAGCATCACCATCAACATCTCCAACACCAAGTCCAAAATAGCTTCTATTTGGAACGCCAAAAGGAGTAATTTGATTGAAATTTATATTCTGATTATCAAAAACATTTCCACTTGTATTTTCAAAAATATAAATAATTTTATCATTTGGAATATAACTTGCCACAAATATATCTTGGTCTCCATCTGGTTCTAAATCCGAAACTACAACACCCATAGGATTATTAACATTCAATGTAATCCAACTAGTACTTGGGAAATTTCCTAATCCATCATTTCTATAAATTTTTACTCTTCCTGTTCTATCTGTTACGATAACATCCAAATCGCCATCATTATTTATATCCTTTACCCATAATGCATAAAAATTAGCTGAATTATTATTTTCAATTGTTATTTTTGTAAATGTAGGAGGATTTCCACCATTATTTCTAAACCACATAACTTCCCTTTGAGTAGTTGCTATGATATCTTTTCTTCCATCATTATTTATATCAGCAATCCAAACATCCCAAGCACTTCCTGTTCCTCCTGAATATATTAAGTATTTATTATATCTATGGTTTTTTCCATCTATATTATTACAACCAAAACCACTATTTGAATTATTTGGTAGTTTTTCAAACCAATAAACAGAACCATCACCAAGATGTGTTACAGCAAAGTCCAAATCTCCATCGTTATCTAAGTCCCCTACTGCTATTCCTTCTGCTTCACCAGTTCCATTAGTACAATTATTTGAATTTAAATCTGCACATATTACGCATTTTGACCAACTATTTGAATTTCCATTATTTATTAGAAGAACAACATCTTCATCATAATTGCTATGACCCACTGTAAATAAATCTATATCACCATCATTATCAGCATCTCCTTCATCTATCTCATCTATACTTTCAATATCATTAGCAGCGGTTATTCTATTAGCTTGAGAGAAATTTCCACATCCATTAGGATTAAAATATATCCAAGCATGTTTATTACTTCCACTTTCATCTGTAACTACTAAATCTAAAAATCCATCCTTATTAACATCATAAATATCGGGGTCGTTATCCCAACCTCCAACAGTTGGATCTAACGAATGTTCCTTAATTGTCCTAAAAACACCCCTTAATCTTAACTTACCTTGAAATAAATAGAATATATTTCCATCATGCTTACAAAACTGATTTGAAAATGAACCATATGGTGGTGTTGTAACCAATGGACAATCATTAGAGCAAGAAAGATTTGTTGGATTTGTTTGACAAAATGGACTTAAATTTGATTTTAAAGGCCCTCCATACCAATCAGTTTGAACTACACTTACTTGTTCAAAAATTACCCAAATCATATTTTCACCTCCTTAATAAGGTAAATTATAAGGTTTTTTTCTAAAAAGTCAAGAGCCTTCAAACCACTTTTTATGATTTTCCCTTTTCTTAGAGAAATTTTTTGACTTTCTATTTTGTTTCCCATTTACCATATATCTCCTTTAAAACGTTTTCATTTATGGCTTTCACACTTCCATCATAAACAATTTCACCACTTCTTAAACCTATAACTCTTTCTCCGTATTCCATTACTAAATCTATGTCATGTAGATTAATGATTGTTGTAATTCCAAGCTCTTTATTGAATTTTTTAAGATAGTCCATTACTACTTTGGCAGTTGGAGGGTCTAAACTTGCGACAGGTTCATCTGCTAAAATGATTTTTGGTTTTTGAGTAAGTGCTCTTGCAATAGCAACTCTTTGTTGCTGACCACCACTTAATTGATCAGCTCTTACATAAGCTTTATCTTCAATGCCAACCCTTCTTAAATTTTCAAATGCTAATTCAATATCTTCTTTGCTAAATAGATTAAATATACTTCTTATTGTTGAAACATAACCAAGCCTTCCTATTAAAACATTTCTTAAAACACTAATTCTTTTAACAAGATTGAAATTTTGAAATATCATTCCTATTTCCCTTCTTAAAGCTCTTAATTCTTTTTCATTTAATTCTTTTATATTTTTATTATTCACAATAAGCTCACCTTCGCTTATTTTTACAAAACCATTTATCGTTCTAATTAATGTTGATTTTCCCGCTCCTGATGGACCAACTATTATTACAAATTCACCATCATTTATTTGAAGATTTATATTTTTTAATGCTTTAAATCCGTTTGGGTATGTAACACTTACATTCTTAAAGATAATCAAGTTTAAAAATTTTAAAGTTTGTTTAATCAATTTTCTCAAATATCATAAGAATTCTCAATAAATTCTGAAAATTTATTTAAAAGTTCTTTGGCATGATATTGCTTTTCATAATCACTTAATTTTAAGAAGTTCTTGTAATAATTTTCAATTTCATTTAACTTTTGAGGATTAGAAATTTTGGAAAAATCTTCCATAAATAAATCAAATATATTTTTCTTTAATAGAACTTCAATCATATCAAGAGCTTGGATATTGCTTGAACCTTCCCAAATTGGTGTTACAAGAGCTTCCCTATGTAATCTTTCAATAGGACTTTCGTTTAAAAAGCCAAAACCACCAAATATCTCTCTTGCTAATAATGTTGATTTTATTGAAAGTTCAGCTGTTCTATTCTTTGCTATATGAGTTAAAAATCTTGCATAATCATAGTTTCTTGAAAATTTCGGTTTTTCTTTCCAAACTTTTTCAAACTCACTAATAGCTTTGAATGTTATAATTAAACCTTTTTTTATATTATTTCTAATTTCTTCCAAATCTCTTCTTATTAATGGAAAATTTACCAAATAATCACCAAAGACCTTTCTTCTTTTTGAAAATTCATATGCTTCAATATAGCTTTTAAGTGCTAATCCAATAGCTCCAATACTATTATCAAGTCTTGAATACATAAGCATTTCAAGAATATAATATATTCCATTTTCTACATCTCCAATTAAATAAGCTTCACTATCATTAAGTTCAACTTCACCTGTTGGAACACTATTTGTCGCACTTTTATCTTTTAATCTTACAATTTTATAATTTAGATTACCTTGGCTATTATATTTTGGAACTAAAAATAAAGCCAAACCTTTAATCCCTTTACTTTCATCGTACTTTGCACTAACTAATGAATAGTCAGCAATTCCAACATTACTTGCGAAGTACTTAAAACCATTTAATAACCAAATATCGCTTTCATTTTTAGCAGTTGTTTCGTTTAAACTTAAATCACTTCCACTTTTTATTTCAGTTAGCCAAGTTCCTCCATAAACATAAGGCTTTTTT
Organism: Caldifarciminota bacterium; assembly: GCA_965649115.1. Lineage (GTDB taxonomy): Bacteria > Hydrothermota > Hydrothermia > LBFQ01 > DSFT01 > DSFT01. The sequence continues at coordinate 9,586 of CBFGJN010000018.1, forward strand.
ATTCCAAACATTTTTTTATATATTTCTTCAAATTTTGAATATTTATAAAGCATAATAGCGGTCTGATGAGTTAAAGTTATAATGCAATATAATCCTGCGTCTGCCAATAAGTATCCAAGAACATAGTGATAGAATAAACTACCATCTAAAAAGGTCCTTGAATTTATTTCAAATTCATTCAGTTTTTCAAGAACAATTTTTAAAAAAGGATTTACCCATACATAATCAATTCTTTCTCCAATAGGTGAATAATATCTTAAAATCGGTCTAGAAATTCTGTCTATGTATTCGGTAATTTCATAAACATCTCTTGAAATATAGTCCCCAAACAATTTTATTTTTTCTTTGTATTTCTCATAATTTTTCCAAAATATTTTTAAAACTTTATCTAAATTTTCATCATATTCAAAATGGTTTATTCCGTAAGCATAAGAGAATTTTTCCAAGTTTTAAAATTTTAAAGTTTAATTCTAAAAATATGGTGCTGTGTCCAGTAATTCTGGAACTATTTATTTTATTATATTTCTCCCACCCACCCTATAATTAAGCCTTCGGCTTTACTTACCCATATTTTGGCTATGGGGGGCGGAGCCCCCCATTAAACCCCCCCTAAAAATCAATAATTTTCTTGAAAATTTTATAAGTTATTGATTATTAGGCATTTAACATTATTTATTGGACAAAGCAAAAATATGGTTATTTCGCCCCCTTTAATAAAACCCCGAATTTTTGGGTATTTATTTTGTATCAACTTTAAAATTTTATTTATGAAAAACAATGACCTTGTTGCTGAAAAATGGAGAGAATATGAGGAACAGAATTTACAATTTTGGACGGTTTGGGATTTTGAAGAAAGGGATCCATATAATTGGACAAAAGAAACAATTAGAGGTAATTCTCCAGTCGAGATTGTTAGGCAGTGTCTATTAAGATGGACAAAAGAGAATGATTTAGTTCTTGACCCTTTTGTCGGCAGTGGAACAACACTTATCGTTTGTGCTAAAATGAAAAGAAAAGGTATAGGTTTTGAAATAAACCCAAGAATTTATGAATTAGCAAAAAGGAATATAGAAAGTTTAAATTATGAATTATTTGAGTCAAACTACATTGATGAATGGATAAAAAAGCAAACTATAATAAATGACAATGCTTTAAGAATTCTGAATTATGTTGAGAAGGAAAGCATTGACTTTGTTTTTGCCCATCCTCCATATTGGAACTTAATAAAATATAGTGAGATCTATGGAAATGTTGAAGGTGACTTATCAATGCTTTCGCTTGAAGAATTTTTAGAAAACATAAAAAAAGTCTTTGAAATAATTTATCAAGTTCTAAAAGGTAATAGTTATTTTGCTGTTTTAATTGGTGAGGCTTTTTTGAAGGGCGGAAAAGTTATTCCTCTTGATTACTATATAACTGATATAGGACTTAAATTGGGTTTTGAATATGTTGTCAAAATTATAAAAATTACAAGAAATGCTACTTCAAGAAAAAACCAAATAAACATCATGAAATATCGCTCAATAAAATATAACTTCTTTATTTGTAATCATGACTATTTAATTGTTTTCAAAAAAGAAAAATGAACCATAATGAAATTCTTGAAAAGGTTTATAATTACTTTTATTCACAAAAAAATTTTAAAATTGTAAGAAGGAATTATGGTGAATTTCCTAAGCCAGATATTTATTTAGAGGACGAAAAAGGAAGAATTTATTCCATTGAATGTAAGGGAAGTTATGATAACATGAGAGAGTACATAACAGGTATAGGTCAAGCGGTATGTTATTTATCATTCTCAAATTATTCCTATTTAGCAATACCTCAAGAGAAAGTAAAAGATTTAGAAAGTTTTTTAGTTATTAACGAGATTGGTTTAATAGCAGTTAGCAATCAAGTTAAAGTAATAAAGGAAGCAAAATTTAATAACTTGAAATCGAAACCTAAAATTTCAAGAGGTTATGCTTATTACAGAGACTTAAAGTTAAATGAAATAAAAGAAATTTTAAAAATTATAAATAGATTTCATGACAAGCCGAAGGAAAAAATAGAACAAAAAATTTGGAATTATCTGAATAAAGAACGTAATATAAAAACTTCAAAGAATTCTTGGATACTTAATATCAAACTATTTTTAAGAGACTTAAACATAATTGATAATAATTTCAAACTAACAAGAACAGGTTATGATTTGTTCTTATCTATTGAAGATGAATCTAATTTTAAGAACAGAATCAAATTTTTATTTCTAAATGAAGGAAATTTCAAAGATATTATTTTAATTATTGATGAGCAAAGAAAAAAATTGGTAGAAGGTTTTAAAGTTGAAAAACTTAGAGAATTAGTCGCAGAGAGATTAGAAAATGAAAAACTTTCAAGAAGTAAAGAAAGTGCCAAAAGAGACTTGAATGATATTTTTAGATTATTAAAAGATTTAGAAATTTTAGATGAAAATTATTTTATAAATTGGAAAAATGTTATTTGATTTATAGAATTATTCCGAAATTTGTCCAATAAATAGTGTTAAATTATTGATTTTTCGGGGGGATTAATGGGAGGCTTCGCCCCCCAAAGGCAAAAAATGGGGTATTTATAAGAGGTAAGTGATAGGTTTAAGAAAGTTGAGGAATTTTATAAATGGTTGAGGAGTATTAAAGTTTTGGGGAAAGATGGAGACTTATTATTAAGTCTATTTGATGAAATTTATAAAATTCTTCATCTTGGACGCAAAATACTTTAAAGCCGAAAAGATTAATTATAAGGTTATTTAAGGGGTGAAGCAGCTTTGTCTAGTAATTATTGTTAAGTGATTGATAATCAATCACTTATAAAAAATTCATTGAAATACTTGAAATAATGGGGGGATTATAGGGGGGCGAAGCCCCCCATAGCCTAAATATGGGAATTTGTAAGCCGAAGGCTTAATTACAGGGTGGGCGGGCAAAATAAGAAATAATCTATATTTCAGAATTACTAGACAAAACAGGGTGAAGCCATTTTTATCCTTTAAAATTTTCAATATGAAAGATTGGGCATTAATTCTTGGTTCTTCAAGTGGATTTGGTGCAGCAATAAGTATAGAACTTTCAAGGAGAGGTTATAATATCATTGGTGTCCATTTTGATACAAAAAGCACAATTGAGAATGCTTATAAAGTAAAGGAAGAAATAGAGAAGAATAACTCTATTGCTTTATTTTTTAATGTTAATGCTGGTGATGAAAAAAATAGAAAGTTAGTTCTTGATGAGTTTGAAAGTAAGTATCCAAATGAAAAAATTAAAGTTTTTGTTCATTCCATAGCATTTGGAACATTAAAACCATTTATTGGTGAAAATGTTGAGGACTCAATAAATCAAAAACAGTTAGAAATGACCTTACATTTAATGGGGAATACACTTGTTTATTGGACACAAGAAATTTTTTTTAGAAAATTATTTAAAATGCCAGGAGCAAGAATATTTGCTATGACAAGTGAAGGAAGTTTAAGAGTTACCAAGTTTTATGGTGCGGTATCAGCAGCAAAAGCTGTTCTTGAAAGTCATGTTAGACAATTAGCATTAGAATTAGCTCCTTATGGAATAACCGTTAATGCAATTAGAGCTGGTGTTACTGATACACCTGCATTAAGGAAAATTCCTGGAAGTGATAAAATGATAGAATTAACATTAAATAGAAATCCATCTAAAAGACTAACGACACCAGAAGATGTAGCAAAAGCAATAGCTATATTAAGTTCAGAAGATTTATATTGGATGACTGGAAATGTCATAAATGTAGATGGAGGAGAAACGATAACTGGAATTTCATAAATTTAAGAAAGGAGGTTAAGATATGAGAAAGCTAATTTTAACACTTGCTCTTGTTGGATGTGGTGTAACCTACAATGTTAGAGTTGTTGATCAAGCAACAAATCAACCTATTGATGCTAATCTAACTGTGAAGAAGCAAGATAAAGTTATAAAGACACAAACAACTAAGGGGGGTCAAGCAAAGATAGGTTTGTCAAAAGGAGAATTTACACTTATTGGCGAAAGCAAGAATTACTTTGTTGACTCTACAAAAATAAGTCCCCAAAATAAAGAAATTACACTTGCACTTGAACCTATAAAAAGTCTCATTATCAGGAGTATAGATGGAAGAACTAAAAATCCCGTTTCTGCTGATGTTGAACTAACTTATCCAGATAACAAAAAAGAAACAAAAAGCGGTGAAATTGTTCAATTTGACAATTTGAGAAGTGGAAAGTACTCAATAAAAGTTTCAGCAAAGGACTATGAAGAATATAAGCAAGACATTCAATTAACAAAAACTGAAACCTTAACTGTTTCGTTAAACTATACAATGACAAATGCTACTATTAAAATTACAGATGATAAAGGTAATCCGATAAAAAATGCAACTGTAAGCTTTAAAGATAGTAAGGGAAATGAATATAAAGCAACAACTGATGAAAATGGAAATGCCAAAGTTAGTGTTCCCGCTGGAACGTACACAATAAAAGCAAGTTCAGAAGGTTATGTTCCAAATGCGAAGGTTGTTCAACTTCAACCTGGTGATACAAGCCTAGATTTGTCAATAGCAAGAAGTGGTATATTTAAGGTTTATTTTGATTTTGATAAATCAGATATTAGAAGTGATGCAGATGCAACATTGAAAATTGCTTGTGATTTAATTAAAGAAGTTCAAAGTCAAACAAATAAATTTTCAATAAAAATTGAAGGTCATGCTGATCAAAGAGGAACTGATGCTTACAACTTAGCACTTTCTGATAGGAGAGCTAAAAGTGTGTACAATTACCTTATCCAAACATGTGGAATAGATAAGAAATATCTAAGAACTTTTGCATTTGGTGAAAGACAACCAGAAGATAAAGAATGTTCAATTAAAAATAAATCAATTTGGGAAAATACTTCTGATAATTCCCCAATATATTGGTTTAATTGGAATAGAGATCAAGATTTAAGCAAGGCGAGTCCATGCCAAAAAAACAGAAGAGCTGTTGTTCTTACTAATAGAACTGATCAAATTAAAAAGGCAAGCTTTGATTATAACTTTGGAAATTATTGTTCAGTTGATGGTGAAATTCAGGGAGATTATAGTGGGGTTATATTAACTATTGAATTTCAACAGTAATTTTAGCCCCCTTTGGGGGCAATTTAAATATGAAAAGCATTAAAGAAAAACAAAGAGAATGGAAAAAAAATGAAATTATAAATGCTGTTATAGATCTATGTTTAGAAAAAGGAATTGTTGATGTTTCTATTGAAGAAATTGCGAAAAAATCAGGTTTTGGAAATTCATCAATATATTATTATTTCAAATCAAAAGATGATATTATAAAAGAGATTTTAATTAGTGGTTGGAAAAAGATGATTTCAAAAATGAAAAGTGTTAATCTAAATTACGATAAACCTTATGATAGTTTAATTGAACTTATTAAAGCTCATTTGGAATTTACAAAAGAAAATCCGAAATTATTTAAATTCATATCTAAATTTACAAAGGCAGTTAATAATAAAGAAATAAGAAAACTAATTAAGCAAGAGAATGAAATTTACTATTCACTAATAGAAAGTTGTATAAATAAAAATATTCTAAAAGGAGATTTGAAGTTCATATACAATTCACTTGCTGGCTCTGTTAGACAAATTGCACAAAATGACGAACTTACAATTGAAGAAAAACTAAATTATATAATTGAGAATCTAAATAAGTTCAGATAATTTTTTAAATACTTTTGGGGTGGGCAAAATATAGTAAAATAAATAATTTCCGAATTACTAGACACAGCACTTTTCAATTGCTTTGTCTAGCAAATAGTGTTAAGTGATTGATAGTCAATAACTTATAAATTTTTTAAAGAAATTATTGAATTTAAGCCCCCCATAGCCGAAAAATGGGTATTTATAAGGCGAAGCCTTATTCATAGGGTGGGTGGGGAAAATATAGAAATAATCATATTTTTAGAATTACTAGACAAAACACTTTTCAATTGCTTTAAAATTTTAATACATATGTACACTCCAATTAAAAGAAAAAAAACAAGAGAAGTTAAAATAGGAAAAATTGGTGTTGGTGGCAATAACCCAATTAGAGTTCAATCTATGACTACTACAAAAACAGAAGATGTTGAAGCAACTGTTAATCAAATAATTCAATTATATGAAGCAGGGTGTGAAATAGTAAGAGTAGCTGTTCCAAGTAGGAATCATGTTCAATATGTTAAAGAAATTGTAAAAAGAGTAAATGGTCTTGTTCCTATCGTAGCAGATGTTCATTTTGATTATAAAATTGCTTTAATGGTTGCTGATGTTGGAGTTGATAAAATTAGAATAAATCCTGGAAATATAGGTGGTTTTCAAAAAGTTAGAGAAGTCATATCAGCATGTAAATCAAATAACATTCCAATTAGAATAGGTGTTAATAGTGGTTCTCTTGAAAGAGATTTAATTGATAAATATAATGGTGTTACTGCTGATGCTCTTGTTGAAAGTGCTTTAAGATGGCTTGATTTCTTTGATAAAGAAGGATATTTAAATGTTGTAGTTTCAGTTAAAAGTGCTATTGTTCCACAAATGATAGAGGCTTATAGAAAGCTATCAGAAAAAACTGATGTTCCATTACATCTTGGTGTTACGGAAGCAGGAACACCAAAAAGTGGAATTATAAAGTCTGCAATAGGAATAGGCTCATTATTGTACGATGGTATTGGTGATACTTTTAGAGTCTCATTAACCGCTGATCCACTAGAAGAGGTAAGAGTTGCTTGGGAAATACTGAAAGCTCTTGGGATTAGAAGTAGAGGGGTAGATATTATTGCTTGTCCTACGTGTGGTAGAACGAAAATTGATTTAATAAGTTTAGCTGAAAAAGTTGAAAAAGCTCTTGAAAACGAAAAAATTCCTATAAAGGTAGCAGTTATGGGTTGTGAAGTAAATGGTCCTGGTGAAGCAAGTATGGCAGATGTTGGAATTGCAGCAGGGAAGGGACAAGGTGTTATATTTAGAAAGGGTGTTCCTATAAAACGATTAAAAGAAGAAGAATTATTAAATGGACTTCTTGAAGAAATAGAAAAAATTAAGGAAGAAATGGGATATAAATGAAAATTCTTGTAATAGGTTCGGGTGGTAGAGAAAATGCTATTTTATATAAGCTTAAAAATGAAAACTGTGATCTATATATAACTCCTGGAAATGGTGGAAGTTCAAATTATGCCAAAAGAATAAAATTAAATAGCTTTGATGATATAAAAAATTTTTGTCTTGAAAATAAAATAGATTTTGTTTTTGTAGGTCCAGAAAATCCGATAGCAGAAGGAATAACTGATTATCTTGAAAGTTATGATATATTTACAATTGCTCCAAATTTAAAATATGCTTATCTTGAAGCAAGTAAAGGAAAGGCAAAAGAATTTATGAAAAAAAACAACATTCCTATTCCAAAATTTGGATATTTTGATAACTATAATTCAGCTTTGGAATTTCTTAAAACATTAAGCCCACCATATGTAATTAAAGCTGATGGTTTAGCAAGTGGAAAGGGTGTTAGTATTGTAAATGAATTTGAAATTGCTAAAAATGTTTTAAAGGAATATTTTGAAGGTAAGTTTGGTCAAGCAAGTAAGAAAGTTGTTATTGAAGAATTTATAGATGGTTTTGAAATTTCTGCATTTATTTGTATGGATGGCAAGAACTACAAATTTTTAGGTTATGCAAAAGACTATAAGAGACTATTAGATAATGACCAAGGACCTAATACGGGTGGAATGGGTTCATATGCTCCTGTTAAGATAGATGAAAATTTACATAACAAAATCCTTAAAGAAATTATTGAAAAAACCATTGAAAATATTGAAGGTTATAAAGGTTTCTTATTTTTTGGTCTTATAATAAAAGACAAACAACCTTATGTTCTTGAATATAATATTAGGCTTGGAGATCCAGAAACACAAGTCCTTTCTTTATATTGGAATTTTAAACTTTCAGAATTATTTTTAGCTATTAAAGAAAAAAATTTAGATAATTTTAAAATTAGTTTTAAAAATGAACATTTTGTAAATGTTGTTTTAGCTTCAAAGGGTTATCCGTTTGATTTTGTCAAGGGTTATGAAATTAAAAATCTTGATAAAATAGATGAAAATGAAGTTATTATCTTTCATGCAGGGACAGAATTTAAAGATAATAAATTCATTACAAATGGTGGTAGAGTTTTAAATGTAGTTGGTTTTGGTGAAAGTAGGGAATTAGCAAGAGAAAGAGCTTATAAATATGCTCAGATAATTGATTTTGAAGGGAAATTTTATAGAAATGATATTGGAATTTAAACAATTTTTGAAAGGAAAATAATGAAGGCTCCCCATATTGAAAAATGAATGTACCAAAGTGGTGTCCATTTATAGTTTTTAATTAATAACCAATCTGAAAAAAATGGATTTGAATTCAAAATTACATTTATTAAGATAGCTATTTTTAGAGGTTTGTATTTAATTATAAAAAAAATTATAAAAAGTGCTAACAAATCAAAGATAGGACCTGCCAAGTAATATCCAATTAAGTTTTTAACATTTATTGCTTTTACATAAATAAAAGGAAATGGAAAAACATTAAAACCTATTCCAACAATTTTACCACCATTTAATATAGCAAACATCATATGAGATAATTCGTGAAAAATAAGAAGGATTATCATAAAAATAATAGTTTCAATTAGCATATTCTTTTTTATAATTTTCAATTTTTTTATAAACTTCGTTTAGTTTTTCTTTATAGCCTAAATTTTCATAAGCGATAGATAATAAAGATAATGTTTCAATATAACCCCACCTTATTGGCCATTTTTTTCCCTTTCCATTTTCAAATAAACTTATAGCTTTATTAAATTCTTCAATAGCTTTATTAGGATTGCCACCAAATGCAGTTGGTTTTACTGCATATACCAAACCATTAAAATAATATAATCTTGGATTTTCAGGCTCAATTTCCAATGCTTTTCTTAATAGTTGTGTAACTTTTGGACCATAAACAAAACCCTCTTTTATATTAATTCCTGCTTTCAATGCATACAAACCTGCCAAGAGTCCTAACCCATCAGCAAATTTCTTATCTACTTCTAAGGTTCTTTTGATATAGTTTATAGCTTCATTAAGATATTCAAGCCTATTAAATCTATCTTCCATAAAAATTAGATTGAATATACATAACGCAATATAATAATTTACAAACTTATCATCATAATTCATATCTTTAAGTTCATTATAAACTTCTTCTAATTTTTTTGGATTATATTCCAAAATTGCTCTTTCAAAATCCAAAACTAATTTTGTGAATTTTTCTTCATTCATTTAAATCAATTTCAATTTTTGGTTTTCCTATAACTGCAACATTTATTACAGACTCAAAATTCGGATTTATATTTAAAATTTCATCTTCAAGTTTATAATCATTATATCCACCTATCATACACATGCCAAGACCTAATGCTTCAATAGCAAGATGTAGATTTTGAGAAGCAAAACCAGCTTCCATAACAGCAAATCTATAACCTCTTTCTCCATATTTAAGCATAATTCTTTCAAAGAAAATTGTCATTATTAAAATTGCACTTATATTTTCTGCTTCAATAGTATATTCTATGTAAAATGCATGTTTTATGTCATCATAAGTTTTAAATTTTTCATTTATGAATTCAAGTGCATGTAAGTCTGGTCTATAATGATAAACTCCACTTTCTAAGTCAGAATCCAACAAAATTAAATATATTTCTAATGGATATAAACCTCCTGCTGATGGAACGGTTCTATGGTCAAAAGGTATTTCGTTATAAACAATTTCTTTCCAAGTTTTACCATATGTATAGTATAAAAACGTTGAAACTTCTTCTTTTGTTAATTTATATTTAATAAATTGCCTTGTGCTTTTTCTGTTTCTTACTAGCTTATCAAAGCTTTCATTTATTTCTATGGGTTTTGGGAGTTCAAGGACATTAGCATATGGATAGGGTTTTATGGGTTTAGATATATTTTTAACCATTTGTGGTAGTAAAAAATAAGCTATATTTCTTCCAAGTATTTGAGAATCTAAATCATTTAATTTGCTATTTTCATGAAAAGTTAAAGCTTGTGAGTTTTCTATATCAAGCCTTGGAAATCCAATTCTATACTTATCTATAATTTTCTTTATATCCATAATTAACCTCCTTTTATGGGAAAGGATAAGGAAACTTATTTAACTGATGAAAATGTTTTCCAGTTAGTTCGTATATTCTTCTTGAACCTAAAAGCGGATATTTATATTCAGCATGAATTGGAACAAGTTGGGGGGATATTACTCTAACCACATAAAATCCGAGTTGTCTAATATCAGGACTTGTCATATCTTTTATTAAAACATTGTAATTTTTTTGTTTGAAAATTTTTATAATTCTTTTAATTTCTTTTAAAATTTCATCTTTTTCTTTTAGTTCTTTTTCGTCTTCATTAAAATTCACATCTAAATCTGGCTCTTTATTTAAATACTTACCAAAGGCAGGTTCAATATATTCTTTCTTTATGTTATAAAATGCCATACAATCATCAAAAGATTTAACATCTTCAAAACTTGGATTCCAACCATTCTTTGTCCTTTCACTAACTAATGCCCTTATGTATGTCCCAACTTGTCCAACCTCCTTTAAAACTTTTTTTATAGCCAAACTATAACTTCCTCTACATGAAGTTGTACTAAATATGCAATCACCAAAATCAGTTTTTATTTTTACAATAACCCAAATTGAAGGAACACTTAAATCACTAGTAATATCAATAAAATGAAATTCATAATTTGGTGGAAATATTCTTCTTATATAATTTTCAAGTTGTTTGTTTATTTTTATTTTAGGAAGGTCCAAATGACCAGACCAAGCTATCATAAATGCATCTCTTTCAATAATTTCATATAATCCATTTAAAATTGCTCTAAAAAAATTCGTGTGATTTGATAAACCATTTGAAGTAGTAAAGCCTATATTTGGCTCTTTCTCTAAAAATGGCATATGGACAAGTCTTGCTGGGTAAAGTTTATATTCATTTTTTGTTATGTCATAGCAATATGTCCAATGAATTTCTAAATCTTCAGTCAATTTAACAAATGGAAAATTTTCTTGTTTATATTGTTCTTCATGAAATAAAGAAATTTCATTTATATCAATTGCTTTATCTTTTATTTTTTTATATGAAGAGAAAATTAATTCATTTTTGTTGTAAAAACATGCTGAATATCTTTCAACGAGTTCTCCAAATGTTGAAAACAAAGCTTCATTTATCGTTAAACCACCACCTGAACTTCTTAAAGACATTTTAAAAGTCAAAGGTTTTCCAACAATAATACTAATATCAGCATTCATAGCTCCATAACTATGATAATAAGCATCACCATTTATATAATCTCCACCACTTACAAACCTAGCTATACCAGTAAATGGAGATAATGTCTTAAAGAATTTCCTTAATACAACTTCTTCCATTAATCACCTCCAATTGTTGAAAGGTCAGGAATCCAAGGTAGTGGTCTTAGACTTGTGTCTTTTGAACAAACTGGACAAGATGGAACTTTTAAAACATGATTTATTTTCACATCGTAGTTAGTAAAATCAATTGTTAAGAAGTTTCTATAAATTGTGGGGAATGAAAAGTTCGTTAAAAACTTTATTGTTTCAATTGTAATAATACTTGAAATAAAATTATATACAACAAGTGGAGCACCACTATTACTAGCAGATTTTTTCTTTTCAATTAGGTACTTTTCAAAACTTTCAAAATAAACAAAAAATTCTAAATTGCTTTTTATTCTCCTCATCAAGCATTCAAAACATAAACTATCATAAGTAAAGATAGGACCAATACTTACTATTGTTTCATCTATACCCATGGTGATTAACCAAGGTTTTTTCATTTCATAAGCGTTTTTATTGAATTCATATAGAAATGAAGGATTATATTTGTCTGAATCAACAATTATAAAATCAGAATTTTCTAATATATCAAAAGAATTTTTTGGAAACTCATAAATTGCTCTAACATTTTTAAATCCCGTCATAATCAAATTATCGTTTATTAGTTTAACAAGTGATGTTTCACCAATAATAGTTATTTTTGATTTTTCAAGAATGTCATAATAATTTTTTAAATTATTTCTTAAAACGAATGTATTTTGGTCTTTAAGCCAGTAAGAAACATCAACTTTTAAATCATGTTCAACAATAATTTCGTTCTCTAACATCTTATCCAAAACATCTAAAACCTTTGTTTTATCAAATTCATTTTCAAGGATTTCTCTTAGCTTAGAAAAACTAACTTCTGAATTTTTTATTATTTCCAGTGCTTTTAGAAAGATATTTCTTTTTTCCTCTTCAAAAAATTCAACAATTATTACATCACTTTTACACCTTATCTGAAATACTCCTTCTTTTTCTTCAAAAATTTCATATCCTTCCTTCAATCTTAAAGCCATATTAAACCTCCTTTGTTTTTATTTATAGGAGGGGTAGGGCTGGGTTAAGAAATTAGCAGTGACAGCTTGTATGACAGCAGCAATGGCAGCAAGCGCCAGCTGCTACTGCTACAAACATATTCTTCTTAGAAAGTTTTACTACTCTCATTCTAAAACCTCCTTTTTTTATTTAGAGATATGTTATTATACTTCCTCTTTGCCCCGGGGCTTTGCTTGTGATTGAGGGATTGACTGAACCACTTACACTTAGATCTTTTTACCCTACCCCTCATTAAGTGCCAAAATTATAAAGGACACATTATCCTATTTCAAATTGTCAAATTAAATTATTTCAAATCCTATCGTATTCACCCCAAACCTCTCTTAGTGCATCTGATATTTCACCGAGTGTAGCCTTGTTTTCAATAGCATTTAATATATAAGGCATTAAATTTTCATTAGTTTCTGCTTTTTTCTTTAAGTCATTAAGTGCCTTTAAATAACTCTTATCTCTTGAATTTTTATACTCTTTTAGCCTATTTAGAATTTTTTCAATTGCTTCTTCTGATAGTCTAAATATCTCTATTTTTTGATTTTCTTCTGTTCTGAAAACATTAACGCCTATTATAAATCTTTCTTTATTTTCAATCTCCATTTGGTACTTATATGAACTTTCAGCTATTTCATTTTGAAAATATCCATTTTTTATACATTCAATAGCACCTCCCATTTTTTCAATTTTTTCAAGATATTCAAAAACTTTTTCTTCTATCTCATCAGTTAATTTTTCAATAAAATAGCTTCCTGCAAGTGGGTCAACGGTATCTGCTACACCTGATTCATAAGCTATAATTTGTTGTGTTCTTAAAGCAATTTTCGCAGACTTTTCAGTTGGTAAGGCAAGTGCTTCATCATAAGCATTAGTATGAAGACTTTGTGTTCCACCAAGAACAGCAGCTAATGCTTCAATTGTTGTTCTTATGATATTGTTTTCTGGTTCTTGTGCTGTTAGTGAAGAACCAGCAGTTTGAGTATGGAATCTAAGTTTCATTGAATTTTCATTCTTTGCTTTAAATTTATATTTCATGATTTTAGCCCATATTCTTCTTGCTGCTCTAAATTTTGCAATTTCTTCAAAGAAGTTTATATGTGCATTAAAAAAGAATGATAGTCTTGGTGCAAATTCATCAACATCTATTCCCCTTTTTATCACTTCATTAATATAAGCAATAGCATCAGCAAAAGTAAATGCTAATTCTTGAACAGCATTTGCACCTGCTTCCCTATAATGATAACCAGAAATTGATATTGGGTTCCACTTTGGCATATATTTAGAGCAAAATTCTATAATATCTCCAACAAGTCTAACAGATTGTTCTACGGGGTAAATATAATTTCCTCTTGCAGCGAACTCTTTTAATATATCATTTTGTGTAGTTCCAGAAAGACTTTTAATATCTAAATTTCTTTTTTTTGCAATAAATATGTAAAATCCAAGAATTATACCAGCCGTTGCGTTTATTGTAAATGATGTTGAAACTTTATCAAGTTCAATACCATTGAAAAGAATTTCCATATCTAATGGGTTTGAAACTGAAACACCTGCCTTTCCTATTTCTCCTTCACTGAAAGGGCTATCTGGATCATAACCTAACTGCGTAGGTAAATCAAATGCAGTTGATAGACCCGTTTGTCCTTCATTTATTAAAAATTTAAATCTTTCATTTGTTTCTTCTGCACTACCATAACCTGCATATTGTCTCATAGTCCATAGTTTTCCTCTGTACATATTAGGATATATTCCCCTTGTAAATGGAAATTCGCCAGGTCTTCCAAGTTTTTCATCTTCATTAAAATTTTTTAAGTCTTCCTTCGTATATAGTTCCTTAATTTCAATACCCGATGTTGTTATAAATTTTCTTTTCATATCATTTTAAATTTTAAAGTTAAGTTAATTTTGCTGTGTCTAGTAATTCTGAAATATAGATTATTTCTTATTTTGCCCGCCCACCCTGAAAATAAGGCTTCGCCTTATAAATACCCATTTTTCGGCTATGGGGGGCAAAGCCCCCCTTAATCCCCCCATAAAATCTATAATTTCCTCAAAGCTTTTATAAATTATTGATTATCAATCGCTTAACAATAATTATTGGACAAAGCAAGTTAATTTTGCTGTCCACCCTAAATATAAGTCTTCGGCTTTAAAAAACCCCATCTTAACCATAAATGCCCATTTTTATACCAAAGCCTTCCACTTTAAAATTTTCATTATGGAAAAGGAAGTAAGGAAAATTTTAGATTTTTATAAAGATAGTATAATTTCTCTGTACCTTTATGGAAGCTATGCAGTTAATGATCAAATTGAGGGAATTTCAGATTATAATTTCTTTCTTGTTTTAAAGAATTATCAATTTAGTAAAGAATTGTCTTTAAAATTTCCTCCATTTATTTTTACAAGAGATGAACTTTTTTCTTCAATAGATACATTTCCTATTGAATTACTTGACATTAAAGAAAGAGGATTATTACTATTTGGAGAAAACATTTTAAGTGATATTGAAATTAATGAGAATGATTTAAGAGACCAAGTTGAAAGGGAACTGAGAGAAAAGCTAATAAATTTCAGAAGAATTTTAAATACTTATGATAAACATATCCCAAATTTTCTTTTTAGGACTTATAAATCATTAACACCTATTTTGAGAGCAATTTTGTATCTCAATAAATTAGATAGACCTAAAAAACGAATTTACATTTATTATGAAATTTCAAAACATTTTGACTTGGATTATCATTTGTTTTTGAAAATTGAAGAAACAATAAGAAATTATTCAATTGAAAATTTAAATGAGTTTGCTTTTCAGTTTTATGAATTTTTAGAAAAAATTTCTAAAAAGCACTGGTAATATAAATTTCCATTCTTTTCATAATCAAAATAATTATTTGAAAACTCAAATGCTCTTTTTGAATAATCAAAAAATAAATTCTCATTTTCAAATAAAAGAATAATTTTTTCAATCATTTCATTTAGATTTTTAACCTTAAATCCAATTTTGTATTTTTCAAGAATTGAGAAATCATCATTTAAGCAAATGGGAACATTTCCCCTCATCATAGCTTGAATAACAACATTTGGTATTCCTTCACCTTCACTTGTGTTTAAAATAATCCAAGTTTTTTCAAGAATTTTATTTATTTGTTCATTTTTAAGCTTTCCAAGAAACTTTAAATTTTCAATATTTTCATAACCTTTAATTAAATTTAAATCACCATAGCCAATCATTAAGAATTTATAATTTTTTAGTTTTTTAGCTATTTCGATGAAAAATTGTGGATTTTTCCACTTTGTAATTTGACCAATCCAGACAACAATTTTATCAGTTTTTTTTGGATAATTTTCAACCCTAAATTGTAAATTTGGAATAATAATAGCATCTCTTTTCCATATTTTTTTTGCTTCATTTCTTTGAAATTCATTTTGAACGATAATTAAATGTGAATTTCTTATTCCAATTTGAACAAGGAAATCTAAAATCAAAAATGGGAAAAATAGTAAAATTTTTTTAATGAAATTCCTTTTGCTATAAAATAATTTTGAAATATGTTTGAATTTTCTTAAACCTTCTTGAGCATTTGAATTGAAAATATAGGGTTTTTTGGTTAAAAATGCAACAAATAATAAATAACTTCTGCCTCTTGTATAAACTAAATCAAATTCTAAATTTTTAATAAATTTCAAAATTTCAAAAAAATTTAAAAAGACATTATTTTTTTCTTTAAGTAAATGAACTTCAAAATTATCATTTTCTTTAAAACTTCTTGGAATTTTACTAAAAGAGACATATAAAATTTTTATTCCTTTTTGAGATAGAAATTTAGCAATTAAGTAAGCTTGATAAATTGAACCTGTTATATTAGCATATTCATCGTTGTAGTAATTTTCAGAAAGAAATAATACCCTCATGTTTTAAAAGGATTTTTTTAATTTCAATTGAAGGTGTGTAACCTCCAATTCCGAATTTTGAAATTACTCTATGACAAGGAACAAAAACTGGAATTTCATTAAGGCTTAAAATTTTTCCAACATATCTTGGAAATTTTGAGAAATCAGAATAATATAAAAATTTTCCAAAAGGAATTTTAATAGTTCTTTTTAAAATTGGATTTAATGAATTGTAATTTATAAATTCAAATTGATACCAAATTTTTCTTTCAAAATAATCAATTAAGAACTTTTCTGCTTTTTTGAGTATTTGGCAATCACTTTCTATATAGTGAAAATTTACTTTTTCATAATTTAAAAAAATTAATTTTTTTAAAAAAATTCCATCAGATAAAATTAAAACATCTCCTATTGGTAAGTTATAAACAACTTTTCCTCTTATAAAATTCACTTAATTTTTCTTCGTTTATATTTAGTTTTTGAATGATTTCAAAGTCGGATGGTTCAATCAAATAAGAGCCATCTTCGAAAAACACTACTGGAATTTTATATTTACCAGCAGTTTTAATAACTAAATCTCTTGCTTTATTATCTTTCCCACTATCAACCCATTCATAATCAATTTTTAAAAATTCAAGTAATTCCATAACCCTTACTGTATCAGGACACCAGAGTTCTCCAAATATCCAAATTTTATTCAAAAATTTGGTAGTCATCCTTAATAATAGTTCCAAGTTTTCTAATTTTACTTAGAAATTCATCTGCTTTTTTACTTCTTTTCTTAAATTCATCATATGTCCAACCAATAACTTCTATATTTGGAAATAATGAACTTATTGAAAAAATATAAGCTTGTCTTTTTTCCATATTTGTTGAAAATTCCTCTGAGATTATAAGTAAATTAGCTTCATCATCATCTGAGCCTGCTTTATATAAAACAGCAGTGTACTTTTTTAATCTTAAAAGTTCCAAAAGTTTCTTTGCATCTTGCAAAATCTCTTCGAAGGTATTTTTAATCATAGTGAAAATTTTAAAGCACAAAAAATTAAGGTAGTTGCTTTGTCTAGTAATTCTAAAAATATAATTATTTCTATACTTCTCCCACCCACCCTGAATATAAGCCTTCGGCTTAAACTTCGCCCCCCTTAAATTCCCCCATTATTTCAAGAATTTTAATGAATTTTTAATAAGTTATTGACTATCAAGCACTTAACATTATTTATTGGACAAAGCATAAGGTAGTTGCCTTGTCTAATAATTGTGAAAATTGACAAATTATTTTCTTATTTTTATTAGTCTTACTTTATAACCCTTAATCTGATTTTTTAGTTCTGGAACTTCAATTGAAAATAGTTCATCGGGAAATCTTTCAAAATCTGAAATTCTATTCAAAACATAAATTTTTCTTGGTCCAATTATATAATAATCATCAATAACTAAAATTGGATAACAGGCATATTTTGAAATTCCATAAATTAAACCCATATCAAAAAGTGAAAAATCCTTAAAATTTTTGCTATATTTTACTGCGCAATAAATATCAAAGTTTAGATTAAAATTATAGCTTAAATATGAAAGAATGTAAATAACTTGAAAATCGTAAAGTTTTAACTTTCCAATTTGATTTATTAATTCCTCAATTTTAAGAGTATCAGAAACTTTTGAAAAATTCTTTAATTTTGAATTTATGGAATATAATGAATCACGAATTTCTAAAAGTGTAGGTATTGAAGGTTTCTTATAGTTTTTTGTCAAATTATTTATAAAGAAATTAACTATCTCGTTGTTCTTTTCAATCAAAAAGTAAAATTTTTTATTTTCACCAAAAACATCATTAATTTCAATTATTAAGTTAAAAACCAAATTTATCATAGTCCCCAATAGGAATTCTTTCAGATATTGCAGATCCATCAGTTAATATAATTACTAAATCCCATATACCTTTTTCATTTATTTCTAAACTACCCTCATATACTCCATTATTTATATTCTTTAATTTGGCATAAACTCTTCTTTCATCATTTTTTCCTGTTGGAGGCATATATAGAAATAGTTCTTTTATAAGGTTTTCATTAGGTTTTATAATGACTTTTACTTGGTTATTACCAATTTTGAAATTTCCACTTTGAGTCAGAATTGTAATTTTGATATTATCTTTTTCAAGAGTCTTGAATTCCTTGTACTTCTCATAGCAACCAAAAATTACAAAAAGCAAAATTAATTTTCTCACTTTCTTTCTTTTCTAAACATATGCTCAAGTCTTTTAATAACAAGTTTTGCTGATCTTTCTGGAAATCCTGCTTTTTTAAGATTTTCAATCATATCTCTTACAATACCTTTTGTTTCAGGAAGAGGCATATCTACATCAATTGAACCACCGACAAGTTTTATTTTTTCCTTAAAGAAAACTCTTTTAATTGCTTCATATAATTCAGGAAGTTCATCTTTTAATTCAAATGTTTTTCCTCTTATAACTGAACTTGCTATTACACTTGCTATCCTTTCATAAAGTTCTTTTCTCCTTTCAAATGTAGATATTTGATTTAATGCAGAATCAACAGTCTGTAAAACATTTTCATCTGGCTCTCTCTCTTCGCCTGTTGCAGGATCAATAATTTTAACTTTCTTAACATAAGCTTCAAGATTCTTCAAATAATTCTGAAAGTAGCTTTTAACTTCTTCTTCAATTGAAGTTCCGAGAAACGCTTCCATAACATAGTTTGAAAGTTCTTCATCAATATAACTAACAACGGCATCATAAGCTTGTTTATTTTCAGGGTTGTTTTTGTATTTTGGAGCATCTACAAACTCTGATTTTATTCCTTCAAGAACATCAACGACAGAAAGTCCTTCTGGATACTTAACCATTAATGTTGATAATAATTCTGCACTTTTTCTTGGTGATAAACCAGAAAATCCCCACTCTTCTTGGATGGCTTTTCTTCTAATTTTTAAGGCTTCTTCTGACCTGTTTTCTTGATCCATTAAATCAATAAGTTTTTTAAGTGTATTTAAATCTTCTGAATATTTTGCAAGTCTTGTAGCAACAGTATAATATGCAAGTGCTTTATAAACAAGAGGATCAGTTGGTATTGAAGGATAGACAAGTTTTCTTAAAATTTTTATTTCCGCTTTATAGTCCAAGTTATAGGGAACTTTGACGATATATAATCTATCTCTAAATGCTTCTGTGTCAGGTCTTGAAGCAAATTTTTCATATTCAGGTTGGTTCGTATGTCCAACAATAATAATATCAAGGTACATAGCAGGTAAATTCTTTAATACAATCATTTTATCTTGACTTGCAGTAAGTAATATATTCAAGTGTTCGGTTTTTGCTTTTAACATTTCAACAAATTCAACAAGTCCTCTATTTCCTATTTGTAGAACACCTGTATAACTCCAAACTCTTGGATCAGTTTCTTCCTTATATTGAGCAAGCTTAGCAAGTGATATATTACCTATGAGAACTGAATCATCAGCAGTATTTGGATCCATGGGTGCATAAGTTGCTATACCTATTCCTCTTGTTCTTGAAAAACTTATGAATTCTATCTCTAAATCTTCCCATTCAATTTCTTGTAGTTTCTTTTGGCATATTGGACAAGGTAATAATTCATCTCCTATGTTTATACCATATCTCTTTATTTCCTGTCTCTTGTTATAAGGTATAGCATATAGTGGATTGTCATGAACAGGACAGTCTTTTATAGCAGGTACTGGATGTTTTTGTGTCCATTCTTCAAGTATAACTTTAAACATATTGACAATTGTGGATTTTGCTGAACCAGGAGGGCCAATAAGCAATAGAATTCTTTTTGCTATATCTTGTCCTTGAGCAGCAGCACTAAAATATTGCATTATTTTATCAAG
>CBFGJN010000019.1:0-29621 GCA_965649115.1 Caldifarciminota bacterium
TTTAGGCTTTGGGGGGCTTTGCCCCCCATTAGACCCCCCATTAAATCTATAACTTCTTTAAAATTTTTATAAACTATTGATAATCAAGGACTTATCATTATTTATTGGACAAAGCATGGTTAAAAAAATTTTTCTAAAATTTCTATCTTATCAACTACTTTTTCAAGATTAATATCTTGATTATTATACTTATTTAAAATAAAACCAGAAAAATTTAAATTTAGACTTTCAAGAAATGATTTCAAATTTAAGGATAAATCTATTATTAATTTGTTTGGATTTATAACGATATAGTAATTAGCACTTCTAAAAAATTCTTCAACTTCAAGAGCAATTATTTCTTTTTCTTTTAGTTTTTCATAACTTTTAAGTTTTCTACTTGCCCAATTTTCGGAAATATTTTTCCAATTTTCATAAATTTTTAAAATAATTTCTAAATTTTTTCTTAAATTGAAAAGCGTTTTCAAAAACGAAATAAATTGATAAGATGGTGGTGTATCTATTATAAAAACTTCAAAATTTTTTGGAATTTTATAAATTCCATATATTATAGCAGTATTTACCGCGATACTTGAATCTAAAATAAATTTTGAATATTTTTCAAATTCTTCAAAAGCTCTTTTACTTAAAAATTCACTTATATTTTCTTTAATATCATTTATATAGTTTTTTGAAATTGATTTTGCATCAACTTCAATAGTGTATAAATTTTCCTTAATTTCAGTTATACTATTGCCTATGTTTTTATTGAAAATTAATGAAAGGGAATGGTCTTGATCTATTGAAATTAATAGAATTTTTTTAATTTTTGATAATTTTTCAGCATATATTTTAGAGACAGTGCTTTTACCAACTCCACCTTTACCACAAAAAACAATTTTCATTCTTTAAAATTTATTTCTATTGGTAAATTTCTGGATTTCCAATCTTCAAAACTTCCCTTATAATGTTTTACATTATATCCAAGAGCTTTTAAAATTTGATAAGCTTTTTGTGAGAGAATACCTTTCTGGCAATAAACAACAATAGTATCATCCTTTGAGATTTTAATTCTACCACTTTTTATTTCATCTCTTAATCTATCTAAGGGGATATTATATTTCGTATTTGGTATATGTCCTTTATTAAATTCTTCGTTATTTCTAACATCAATTAAAATAATTTTTGGATTGTTTTCATTTTTTAAAATATAATTTGCATCAACAATGTCTTGACTTTCCGAACAACCAATTAATATAATAAAAAATAAAATTCTTTTTAGCACTGATGAAATTTTAAAGGACTACTTTGTCCAAAATATGAGCATTTACAAGCCAAAGGCTTAATTGGACAAAACAAATAATAGATGCTTTGTCCAGTAAATAACTTATGAAAAATTTTCTGACCCAAGGCATAAAAATGGGGTATTTATAAAGCTCCGCCTTATTTCATAGTGTGGGTGGGAAAAGTAAAGAAATAATGATATTTTCAGAATTACTGGACAAAGCAAATAATATATGCTTTGTCTAATAATTATTGCTAAGCGATTGATAATCAATTACTTATAAAATTTTCAAGAAAATTATTGATTTTTAGGGGGGTTTTTGGGGGCTCCGCCCCCCAAAGCAAAAAATGGGTATTTTAAAGCCGAAGGCTTTTGAAAAATAAATAATTCCAGAATTTTTGGACACAGCAAATAATATATGCTTTGTCCAGTAATTATTGTCAATCACCTGATAATCAATAACTTATAAAATTTTTAGGGAAATTATTGATTTTATGGGGGGATTAAGGGGGGCGTTAGCCCCCCATAACCGAAAAATGGGTATTTATAAGGCGAAGCCTTATTCATAGGGTGGGTGGAGAAAATATAGAAATAATCATATTTTTAGAATTACTAGACAAAACAAATAATATAAAAATTTGTGCTTTAAAATTTTCATACTAACGGAGGTAAAAAGTATGAGAAAGTTAATAACAACAACCGTGATGATGCTTTCAATGTTGGGTTGCCAACAGATAAAGCCTGAGGAGATAACGAAACCCCTAAATGATAAGATATCTGCTATTGAAGAAAAGATAAAGAATATAGAATCTTGGATAGATGAACAGAAAAAAGCTGCTGAAAATGCTCCAAAGACTACTGAGGAAATGTCAAAAGCTATTGCTGAATTGAAAAAATCGGTTGAACAATTGAAAAGTGAGCTTTCAAATATAAGTGGTAGATTATCAAAAGTTGAACAAGCTCAAAAGGTAATGAGTACACCTGGAAAGCAAAAATAAAGGAGGAAAGAATATGAGAAAATTATATATAACCTTAACCGCTCTTTCGCTTTTGATATGGGCATGTTCAAAGGAAGATACAACTCCGCCATCTGCTCCACAAAATCTAACAGGAACAGCAGTAAATAATGGTCAAGATTTAAAGCTTACTTGGGATGCACCGATAGAGGGAAAACCTAGTAGCTATGATGTTTTATGCGATGGAACAACCGTTGCCTCCGGACTCCCTGATACAACTACTACATATACAATTAATGGTGCTCAAAATGTTTGTAAGCAGGTTCAGGTTGTTGCGGTTAGTGGTTCAGGTCAAAGTGCGGCAACACTAGATCTTACACCTGCTCAAAGTACTGTTAAACTTTACCGTTCTGATGTTGCTAGCCAACCATCTTGGGCAAAAGTGGTTTTCGGGGCAAATGTTAGTGTAAGTGCTATTTTTACAAATCAAGTTGATTGTTCAGCAGCAAACACTGGGTATTTTATTTATGCAGTGCCTAATACTTTGAAAGATGTGAGTGCTACACAAAATCCAGGATGCCAGGCTAAGTACGAGTTTGCCTTCTCACAAGCAGCGACAGGAAATTTAGCTCCTTCTGCTGGAAATTATAATACGGCGAGAGATATATCTGATGGTGCTACTTACTTCTATTGGGCTGATAATACAAGTGTAGGATATGGTCAAATTGATGCTAATGATTACTTTGGAAAAGTTGTTGTTTCACTTGGCTCAGATAATAATGGTGCTTTTGCTAATCTAACTATATATACTCAAAATAAAGTTCCTGGTCTTCGCTGGGTAAAACAATAACATTTTTTTAGCCCCCGTGTGGGGCTCTTAATTTGGAAAACTATTTAAAATCTGTAAATGATTTAAAAAATTTAACAAATTGGCTTGAAGAAATAAAAGAATATTTATTTACTCTAATTTCTGATTTAAAACAATCTATTTCAATTGGAAAAAAAATTCTTATTTGTGGGAATGGTGGAAGTTCTGCTGAAAGTTCTCACTTTTCATCTGAACTTGTTTGGAAATTTAAAAATTTAAGAAAGCCGATTTTTGCAATAAATCTTGTTTCAGATATGTCTTTAATAACAGCAATTGCTAACGATTCTTCATTTGATTATATATTTTCAAGACAAGTAGAAGCATTTGGTAATGAGGGCGATTTTTTATTTGCTTTTTCAACATCTGGAAAATCAAAAAATGTTAATTTAGCAGTTAAGAAGGCTTATGAAAAGAAAATGAAAATTGTTTATATGACAGGAAAAAATTCATTTGAAGTTGAACATTTATGTAATTATGTCTTTAAAGTTCCTTCAAACGATACACCAAGAATTCAAGAAATTCATTTATTTTTGATCCATTCAATATGTAATGAACTTGAAGAAATATGAAGAAGAAAAATATAAAAATTGAAGGAGAAAAGAAAAAATTTAACTTTAAAATAAATTTTAGAATAAAATTGAATTACAGAAGAATTTTATATATTCTTGGAGTTATTTTAATTGTTATTTTAATTATTGGATTTTCAATATCAACTTATATTTCCATTTCAAGAAGACAATTAGAAACATTAAAAAGAGATTTATTTCCAAAAATAAAAATTGAAATTTACAATGGTTCGGGATACGATGGTATTGCAAGGAAATTGACTTGGTATTTAAGAGATAATAATTTTGATGTTGTTTATTATGGTAATGCTTCTGAAACAATAGAAAAAACTATAATTGTTGATAGGGTTGATAGTTCTATGAAATATGCAAAAATTTTAAAGAATTTTTTAGGTGGAGGAATTGTAAAGTTTGAGCCTGACCCTGATAAATTAACAACAATAACAATTCTCATTGGTAGAGATTTCTATAAAATTTTTCCAAAAATTAAAAATTATGATAAAGTTTTTTGAAATAGTAGCAACGGGTTTTTATATTGGAAAATTAAAAAAATTTGGTCCAACAATTTCAATAATATTCGCTATACCTTTTCTATTTTTAAAAGAAAAAATTTTCTTTTTCTTAATAATTTTATTAATCTCAATCATTGGTTCATATCTAATGGTAAAAAAAACAAATCAAAAAGACCCACAAGAAGTTGTAATTGATGAGATATTAGGTTTCTTTTTCATTTTTCTTTTTTTGGATTTTAATTTGAAAAATTTTTTTATTGCTTTTATTTTTTTTAGGATTTTTGATTTCTTAAAACTATTCCCTATAAATTTTCTTGAAGAAATTCCATATTTTGGGATTATATTAGATGATTTAATGGCAGGTGCTTACTCGCTTTTAACCATTAAACTTATAGTAAGTTGAAAAAACTCCTTCAAAAGGACTTTTTAATTTTATTTCGTTCTATTGGTTTTTTAATATCTTACATTTCTAATAATTTCATAATGATTTTAATTTTTTCCATTGCTTTATCTTCTCAAACAATTGAAATAATAAATGGTATTTTTTGGTCAGTATTTTTTTTAAATAGTATTCTAATTGCTTCTAAAATTGTTGAGGAGGAATTTTTGGAAGAGAGTTTTTTTGTTTTAATTACTTACTTTTCAGTTGAAAAAATAATTATTTCAAAAATTATAATTGTGTCGTTTTATCTTATTTTTTTTGGCATATTGAATGTTTTTTTTATTTTTTTTATTTTTAGTAAATTGATAATTAACCTTAACTTAATTGTTTTCTTATTAATCTCAAGTTTTTCAATAAGTGCTATTTCAATAATGTTAAATTTAATGCTTCATAAAGTTCAATCAAAACATTTATTAAGTTATTTACTTTATATCCCTTTATCAATTCCAATTTTTTTGTCATCTTTAAATGGTTCTTTGGAATTCAAAATTGATTGGATTTTTCTTTCACTTATTTGTTTATTTTTATATAATTCATTTGTTTTGTTTTATAGCGAGAAGTTTTTGTTTTAGTGAAACTAAACAAATTGCCCTCCGTTAGAATTATTGAACAATGCAACAAACATAATTTATTATGCTTTAAACTTTCAATTATGATAACACTAATTTTAATTTCCCAAATAACAAGAGAAGAATTTTTAGAATTTAAAAAATATGTTGAAGTTCAATTTACAAAAACAGAAGAAAAATTTAAAGCTATTGAAACACAAATTCAAACTTCAAACCAAAAAATAGAAGATTTAGATAAGAAGCTAACTCAAAGGATAGAAGATTTAGATAAGAAGTTAAACAAAAGAATAGATGACTTAACAACATATCTTTGGATATTTATGGGGTTTATTACGATCTTAATAGGATTTACAATTGGGTTTGGTTTAAAACCTGTTGAAGAGAAAAAAGCTGATAAGGAATTAGTAATTAAACTTGAACAAAAAATTCAAAGTTTAGAAGATGAAAACAAAAAATTAAAAAACCAAAATCAAGCTTTAATTTTTATTCTTGAAAAATTTATCAATGGAGCAAGCAAAGAAGAAATTAAAGCAGAAATTGAATTGATTAAGAGAATGTCATAATTTTTATGCCTTATTGCTTTGTCTAATAAATAATGTTAAGACCTTGATAATCAATAACTTATAAAGATTTTAAGGAAATTATTGATTTTATCGGGGGTTTTAAGGGGGGCTCCGCCCCCCATAGCCGAAAAGTGGGAATTTTGAAGGCGAAGCCTTGGATATAGGGTGGGTGGGGAAAATATAGAAATGATTATATTTCCAGAATTATTGGACAATGCAAAAATAAATAAAACTTATCCTTTAAAATTTAAACCTTGAAGGAAATAAATAATGAAATCCATGCAATTGATGTTATACAAAGTATCCAAACAACAAAAACACCTCTTACAATTATCATTATTTCAGGAGGAAATAAATTTGAAAAAATGGCTAAAATTTATGTAAATGATAGAAAAATTTATCATGCGGAATATGAAAGTTATGTAGGAATTGAAGCCCTAAAAAGAATTATAAAATTGCCTATAAAACGTGTTTATATTATCAAAACAAACAATTTAATAAAGGAAAAAACAATTGATCTTAAAGTTGATGAAGCCCTCTTGAATTTAACATTTCAAAGTTCAAATCTACCCGCTTTAACAACATTTGTAGATGCCAATTCTATCGTAAATGAATTACAAAAAATTGGTTCAATAATATGTATTTTGTATTATTTTGAAAGTGATAAATCGGAAATTATTGAAATTGAATATATTGATAATGCCTTTTCAAGCAAAAAAATAGAAATAGCAGATAGAATTTCAGAATTTATTAAAAAATTTGGGAAGTTTATAGAACAAAATGAAACACTTATTCTTGAAAGAGAAATTGTATATATTTTTCATAAAACAATAAGTACTTATCTTGTTATTGTTGCGAAGAACGACATTCAAATTGATATTGTTAGAGTTATCCTAAAAAAAATAATATAGGGGCAAAAAGCCCCTATTCTTTTAATTCAATCTGAATTTCTTTACCTTTCTGCTTTTCTGATTTTGGAATAACTAATTTCAAAACACCATTCTTGAATTGTGCAGAAATTTTATCTATTTCAACATCTGTTGGTAATGAGATTTCAGTATGGAATTTTCCATACCATATTGATTGATAATGAATTTGTGTTCTTTCCTTTCTTTCATAATGCTCTTTCTTTTCACCAGTAATCGTAAGAACATTATCTTTTACATGAACCTTTACATCTTCTTTATTTACACCTGGAAGTTCAACAATAACTTCATATCTATCATCTTCCTCAATCATATCTACATTAGGAGACCATACGATTGACTTTTTATCCTCCAAGCTTGTGATAGCTTCAGAGAAGGATCTTTCAAACTCCCTAAGTAGTGAAAATGGTCTCTCAAAGATCTCATCAATTATTGACCTTCTAACTGGTAACCTTCTCATAGTCTCACCTCCTTTTTAAGGGTTTTATTATATAGGATGAAAATTTTAAAGTTAGTTAACAGTTTATGAAACCTTTAAAAAATTTTTTTAATTTTTTGTGCTTTATAATATTAGGACTTTATTTTACTAAAAGGGGCAAGAAGCCCTTTAATAGGAAACATTTAAACCAGCTGTAATACCAAGCCTTGTAACTGGTGAATTTTTACCCATTAATGAAAACCCGTAATAACCATATTCATCAGCTACTCCTAGCTTTGCCCAAACAGAAATTGGACCAGTTTTGTATTTTAGATATGGCATAATTGAAAAATTAGAAGAAGAAGAGTTAGGAACACTATTACCTCCAACCTTTGCTTCTGTTTTTAATCTATAAATAAGATCAAGCCCTAAACTTATTGAAGCAACTTCAGAAAGCCCAAATTTATAGCCTCCACCTACAGCAAAACTTAACTGATCACCTTGATCATATTTTATATTATTTTCTTCACTTTCAAGTGTCAAAGCATAACTAAAATTAGCATGAAAATCTCCTAAACCCGCCATAAATGGAACATTAGTTCCAAGACCAACCAAAACTGCATTTTGCCTGTCTGAATTTTCTATCTTATTTATATCAGCCTTAGGTCCTAAATCAATTTGAAAACCAACAAAACCATTAAAGAATAAATATGAACCTCCAAATAAGAGGTTCAAGTACTGGGGAGAAAATCCAGAACTAACTGAATTACCAACCTTTGGTGATAACTGATGTTGTGAAAAATTAAAGTCTAATCCAGCATAAACCTTTGGACCAACTTCAGGTGAAAGAATATAATACTTAGCATTCAAACCAAGATTTAAAACAGAAGCAGTACCATTTAGGTCCTGAGCTTTACCAGCGGTGTCGTATTGCTGAGTTGTAGAGCCGTATCCAAGTCTTAGACCACCAGAGAACTTTTCAGCATATGCAACACCAATCAAGAACATCATCGTTGTTATGAATATTCTCATAATTTTTACCTCCTTTTGTAGAGGCTTAAAAGTTTAAGGCATGCTTTATAAATTCACATCCTGGGGTTTAATAGAGGGCTGAGCCCCCATAGGATAAAATGGGTGCTTTGTCCAATAATTATTGTTAAATCCTTGATTATCAATAACTTATAAAAGCTTTGAGGAAATTATAGATTTAAACGGGTATTTATAAGCCGAAGGCTTTTATTTAGGGCGGGTGGGAAAATAAAGAAAAATAAATAATTCTAGAATTTTTGGACAAAGCAAAAATGGGTATTTATTTGCTTTAAAATTTTCAAACTTCGGGGCATAGCGCAGTGGTAGCGCGCTGCCTTGGGGTGGCAGAGGTCCCGGGTTCAAGTCCCGGTGCCCCGATATATGAAAGAAAACTTTATAAGTGAAATTAAAGTAAACAACAAATCTTATAAATTTTATGACTTAAAAAATGTCAAAAACATAGAAACATTACCATTTTCAATAAGGATACTTCTTGAAAACATTATAAGAAATTACGATGGATTTTTAGTAAATGAAGAACATTTAAGTACAATTTTAAATTACAATGCAAAATCACTACCCGATAAAGAAATTCCATATATGCCTGTTAGAATTCTAATGCAAGACTTCACAGGTGTTCCAGCAATAGTAGATTTGGCAAGTATGAGAGATGCCTGTAAAAAATTCAATAAAAATCCAGAGATTATAAATCCAGCTATTCCAATTGATTTAGTAATAGACCATTCTGTAATCGTAGAAGCATTTGGAACAGTTTATGCATTTGAAAAAAATGTTGAACTTGAATATAAACAAAATGAAGAAAGATACAAATTCTTAAAGTGGGCACAAAAAGCATTTAAGAATTTTAGAGTTGTTCCTCCAGGACTTGGAATATGCCACCAAGTTAATCTTGAATATCTTTCAAAAGTTGTGTGGAAGAAAGATGAATTTTTATTTCCTGACACATTACTTGGAACCGATTCTCATACTCCTATGGTAAATGGACTCGGTGTAGTAGGATGGGGAGTGGGCGGTATTGAAGCAGAAGCAGTAATGCTTGGACAACCATTATATATGAGGATACCAGAAGTAATTGGTTTAAAATTAATTGGAGAGTTAAAAGAAGGTTCAACAGCTACCGATTTAGTTTTAACAATTGCTGAAATTTTAAGAAAATATGGTGTTGTTGATAAATTTGTTGAAGTTTTCGGACCAGGACTAAATAATTTAACAGTTCCAGATAGAGCAACAATTTCAAATATGTCTCCTGAATTCGGCTGTACAATAACCTATTTCCCAATAGATGAGCAAACAATAAATTATTTGAAAGCAACGGGTAGAGATGAAGAGCTAATTAGAATTGTTGAAAAATATGCAAAAGAAAATTTACTTTGGAGAGAAAATGAAGAAGAAATAATTTACACTGATATAATAGAACTTGATTTAAGTAAAGTTGAACCAAGTATAGCAGGACCTAAAAGACCCCATGACAGAATACCTTTAAAAAATGTAAAAGAATTCTTCAAATTTGATGAAAGTGATAACTTTTCAAATGAAGGAGGAAATGTTGGTGTAATCACAAAGAAAAAAAGTGCTAAAATAAAATATGGTTCAATTGAATTTGAATTAAAAGATGGTTATATTGTAATAGCAGCTATCACAAGTTGTACAAACACATCTAATCCAAGTGTAATGATAGGAGCAGGTTTATTAGCTAAAAAAGCTGTTGAATACGGCTTAAATAGAAAACCTTGGGTTAAAACCTCCTTAGCTCCAGGTTCAAGAGTTGTCACTAGATACTTAGAAAAAGCTGGTCTTCTACCTTATCTTGAAGCACTTGGTTTTCATGTTGTAGGTTATGGTTGTACTACTTGCATAGGTAATTCCGGTTCATTACCTCCCGCTATCGCTAATGCTATTATTGAAAATAATTTGAATGTTGCTGCTGTCCTTTCAGGAAATAGAAATTTTGAGGCAAGAATTCATCCGCTTGTAAAAATGAATTTCCTAATGTCTCCTATACTTGTAGTTGCTTATTCAATTATTGGGAGAATTGATATTGATATTTTAAATGAACCTATTGAATATGATAATTTAGGAAATCCAATATATTTAAAGGATATATGGCCTTCTCAAAAAGAAATAGCGGAAAAAATAATTGAAGTTCTTGATCCAAAAGATTTTATTGAAAACTATAAAAATATATTTGAAGGAGATGAAAGATGGAAAAAATTAAATGTTGAAATTTCAGAATTGTATAAATGGGATGAAAAATCAACATACATTAAAAAAGCACCCTATTTTGATAATATGAAAATTGAAATTGAAGAACCAAAGGATATATTAAATGCAAGAGTATTAGTAATGCTTGGAGATTCAATAACAACTGACCACATTTCACCAGCAGGTTCCATTCATCCAAAATCACCAGCAGGAGAGTATCTTATATCAAAAGGTGTTGAACCAAAAGATTTTAATTCTTATGGTTCCAGAAGAGGTAATCATGAAGTAATGGTAAGAGGAACATTTGCTAATGTTAGGCTAAAAAATAAACTTGTTAATAAGGAAGGTTGGTGGACAATTTACATTCCTGAAAAAAAAGAAATGACAATATATGAAGCAAGTTTAAAGTATAAAGAAAATAACATTCCATTAATTGTTTTAGCAGGAAAAGAATATGGAAGTGGCTCTTCAAGAGATTGGGCAGCAAAAGGTCCCTATTTACTTGGAATAAAAGCAGTTATAGCAGAAAGTTTTGAAAGAATACATAGAAGTAATTTAGTAGGTATGGGTATCTTACCATTACAATTCAAGGAAGGGGAAAATTATAAAGTTCTTGGATTAGATGGATTTGAAACTTATAATGTACTTGGAATTAGTGAGGGTTTAAAACCAAGAAAAATTTTAAAAGTTCAAGCAATAAAAGAAGATGGAAGAATTATAGAATTTGAAGTAATTTGTAGGCTTGACAATTATGTTGAAATTGAATATTATAAAAATGGTGGAATTCTCCAATATGTTTTAAGAAAATTTTTAAAAGATGAAAGTGTTCAAAGTTAAGGTTTTAGTTAGTTTAAAAGAAAATTTATTTGATCCACAAGGCAAAGTTTTAGAAGATATTTTAAATGAAAGAAATTTTAATGCAAAAAATGTTAGAGTTGGGAAACTAATAACCTTTGAAATTAAAGCAAATAGTAAAGATGAAATAGAAAAAACAATAAAAGAAAAATTTTCAAATTTATTCGCAAATCCAATTATAGAAAAATATGAATTGGAAATTGAGGAAATTTAATATCAAGTTGCTTCGCCTTAAAAGTATAAGAAGTGGGTGGGCAAAAAATAAATAGTCAATAACTTATTAAAACAATGAAATCATTTATTTTTTGCTTTGTCCAATAAATGATTCATAAATGTAATTAGAGCCAAAGGCTTATTATCAGTGTGATTAGACACAGCATTATATTTTGCTTTGTCTAGTAAATAGTGTTAAGTTCTTGATAGTCAATAACTTATAAAAATTCATTCAAAACTCTTGATTTAACGGGGGGCAAAGCCCCCATAGCCGAAAAATGGGCATTTTTAAGCCGAAGGCTTATTAAATAATCTTTCAATTTATCCTTTAAAATTTTCAAACTTTGAAACAAAAAGTTCTTGTAATAGGACCTGCCGAATTCAAAAGTGGATTTTCGCTTGTAGGAGTAGATTATATAACACCATCTGAACCAAATGAAATAAAGAAAATTATAAAAAAACTATACGAAGAGAAGAATTATGGACTTGTAATTATTGAAGATGATTACGAAAAGTTTTTTGACCATAGAACAAAAATAATTGTTTATGAAAGTACTAATCCGCTATTCTTTTTACTAAGTTTTGACCCTAAGCATAGAGTTTCTGTGGAAGAGCAAATAAGTGAAATTATAAGGATGTCTCTTGGTGTTCAAATGAAAATAAAGTCATGATAAGAGCTGTTGATATAATAAGAAAGAAAAGAGATGGTGAAAAGCTTGGAAAAAAGGAAATAGAATTTATTGTAAAGGGTGCTTTAACTGGTGACGTTCCTGATTATCAATTATCTGCTTTGCTTATGGCTATATATTTTAGAGGAATGGATTTAAATGAAACAACAGCATTAACAGAAGCTATGATGAAAAGTGGAGAAGTTCTTGAATGGAGTTTTCTTAAAAAACCAACAGTTGATAAGCACTCAACAGGAGGTGTTGGTGATAAGGTATCAATAGCTCTTGCTCCTCTTGTCGCTTCAACAAATTTAGTTTGTGTTCCTATGATTTCAGGAAGGGCATTGGGTCACACAGGTGGAACCTTAGATAAACTTGAATCTATAAAAGGTTATAGGACGAATTTATCAGTTGAAGAGTTTAGAGAAATTGTGAAGAACGTAGGATGTTCAATAATAGGTCAAACTGAAAAACTTGTTCCAGCAGATAAGAAATTGTACGCTTTAAGAGATGCTACAAGTACAATTGAAAGTGTTCCTTTAATTGCATCAAGCATATTAAGTAAAAAATTAGCTGAGGGGGTTAATGCTATTGTTCTTGATGTTAAGGTTGGTTCTGGTGCATTTATGCCAAGAGTAAAGGAGGCAAAAGAATTAGCAATGTTAATGGTAGAAATTGGAAAAAAGATGAATAAAAAGATAATAGCTTTAATTACAAATATGGATCAACCACTTGGAAAAGCAGTAGGTAATGCCTTAGAAGTAAGAGAAGCTATTGATATATTAAAAGGAAATGGGCCAACTGATGCTACTGAATTAACACTTAGACTTGGAAGTTATATGTTATATGCTGTTGATGCTGTTAAAAGTCCAGAAGAAGGTTATAAAAAACTTAAAAATAATTTATATAATGGTGATGGATTAAGAAGATTAAGAAGAATGGTTGAGGCACACGGTGGTGATTGGAATTATATTTTATCCGATGACTTCATAAGAACGAGGTATGTATATCATATAACTGCATCAACAAACGGATATATTTCTCAGCTTGAAACATATAAAATTGGTATTGCTTCTCAGATATTAGGAGCGGGAAGAAATAAAATGGATGACACAATAGATCATAAAGTAGGAATTATAGTAAATAAGAAAGTTGGCGATAAAGTAGATGAAGGTGATATTATATTTGAAGTAAGAGCGAATGATGAAAATAGATTAAATCAAGCTGTTGAAATTTTAGAAAATTCCTATAAAATTGTAAAAAGAAAAACTCAACCATTACCTCTAATATATGAAATTATTGAATGAAGAAGAAATTCTTAACATAGCAAAAAGAACAATAGATATTGAGCTTGAAACATTATTTGAATTAAAGGAAAGTTTAGATAATTCATTTATAAAAGCTATTGAAATTCTTTATAATTGTAAAGGAAAAGTTATATTTACAGGAATTGGAAAATCAGGACATATAGCAAGAAAAATCTCATCAACATTTTCAAGCACAGGAACCCCCTCTATATTTTTACATCCCGCAGAAGCAATTCACGGAGACTTAGGAATTATTGATAAAGAAGATGTTTTAGTTATTATTTCAAATAGTGGTGAAACTGAAGAAATTATAAATATAATTCCATATTTAAAGTTCTTAAATATTCCAATAATTTGTATAACTGGGAATGTTAATTCAACAATTGCACAAAAAAGTGATGTAGTAATAGATATAAAAATCAAAAGGGAAGCTTGCCCATTTAATCTTGCCCCAACCTCCTCAACAACTGCAATTTTAGTTTTAGGTGATGCTCTTGCTATAACTTTAATGGAACTTAAAGGTTTCACGAAGGAACAATTTGCTAAGCTACATCC
Organism: Caldifarciminota bacterium; assembly: GCA_965649115.1. Classification (GTDB taxonomy): domain Bacteria; phylum Hydrothermota; class Hydrothermia; order LBFQ01; family DSFT01; genus DSFT01. The sequence goes on from CBFGJN010000019.1 coordinate 13,935, forward strand.
TGGTGGATTAATAGGAAAACGATTAAAAAAAGTTATGGATATTATGCACTCGGGAGATAAAATTCCAATTGTTTATGAAGATATGACTATGAAAGAAGCAATAATAGAAATAACAAGTAAAGGCTTTGGAGCAACTGCTGTATTAGACAGAAATCAAAATTTAATAGGTATTATTACTGATGGTGATTTAAGAAGGTACATTGAAAAAGGAAATGATTTAAATAATGGAAGTGTTAGGAATGCTATGACTAGAAATCCCAAAACAATAAAATATAATGAAACAGTAGCGGATGCATTAAATCTAATGGAAAAATATAAAATAACAGTTTTACTTGTTTTAGATGAAAATAACAAACTTATAGGTATCTTACATTTACACGATATTTTAAGAGAAGGTATTTTATAAAAGTTGAGGTCCAGAAATAAGCCTTTGGCTTAAAAATACCCCTTTTTGGCTTTCAATTACTTAACATTATTTATTGGACAAAGCATTGCTAACGCTCACTACAAAACTTCTACCAAAACAAAACCCTTATTATATTCAACAATTCTAATTTTATAAACTGAACTATCAGGAAGTTTTAAATAGTAAATTAAGTTTTTACTAACAAAAGTATGAACACTTAAATTATAATCACTCCACCATTCATCTCCAATTATAGAATTATAGTAATCTGTTTTAAAACTATCATTATCTTCATTTTCACTTTTCAATCTGAAAATATCTATGCCTGATGGTAAAGTTTCCTTAACATAAATATCAATTGTATCCTTTCCAACTTTAACAGGAAACTTTCCTATTCCCCATATATTTAATTTAATATCATTTTGACCATTTATATAAACATCCCATGTTGAATCCCTATAATAAGTGCTACTTTTATATTTCAAATTTTCTAAATCAATGTAAGAACTAATTGGAAATGAGAAATTTATACTATCATTAACAATTGTTTTAACACTATCAGAAAATGAAATAAATTTAACTTTTACAAATTTTTTATTTCTTGTCTTAAAAATATATATGCTATCCAAGTAAATTTTATCTATTGCTCTAATGTACTCATCATTTTTATAATTTATTCCGTCTAAACTTGCTTTTACATTTTCATTTAATAAAATTGTTGGATTTGGAACACTTCCGAGAATAAAACCATCTCCTAAATCAAAATCAACTTCAAGATTAGTTGCAATAAATTTTAAGTGCCATTCTTCATTTGGATTAATTGTCCATTTTTTTGTCTTTACATTAAAATAGTATTCTTGATATTTTAAATCATAATTCCCAACATTATTAAATTCACTTTGTTTTTTAGAACATGATATTAAAATAATGATGGGGACTAAAAGTCCCCAAAATTTATTCATTGTGCTTTTATAGCTTTTATAAGTTTATCATCTTCGCTTGAAGGACTTGGATAGTTGGAATTTCCTTTTAATCTTACAAATATAACATCTTTATTTATGCTCCAAACCATTGATATAAGCAAAATTCCTTCTGGAGGTGTTACACCTTGATGAAAATAAGTGTAATCTTGCTTAACTTTTGTAACTACAAATGTTCCCGCAGGGACATTTTCTTGAACATTAACGGAATCAACTAGTGTTTTTACAGTAATTTTTATTTGAAGATTTGGAGATATAATTGTACTATCAGTCCAACTATCTCCTGAATTTACATTAGCCCTAATTAATCTTGAAATTATATAATAAACTTGATTTTGAAAATTAAGAGGAATTGATATAATTATTGAATCAGAAGCATTTATATAAAAGATGTTTGAATTTTGAGTAGTATCAAGAAGTGGATAAAATTTTATATTGTTTATTGTAGTTTCAGGTCTTACTACAAGTTTAAATGTATCAGTTGTATTGTTTCTTTGCCTTTGGAATAACCAGCTATCACCGACTTTTACTGAGTATTGAGGATTCGGAGATGGACTTGTTGAACTGCTTTTACTACAAGCTATAATTGATAATGTTAGAATTATAAGGGTTATCTTCCTCATAGTCAAAATTTTAAAGTTAAAAAAAATTCAATTTTTAAAATTTTTTTCAAAAATTACAGTAAATGTTCTTCCTGTAAAATATGGAAGGTTTACAGAAGAGGTTTTATCTAATAAATCGTTAATTTTAAAAGTTATAAGTTTTGATTTCATCTCTAAATCAAGTGAGTACAAATTAGGAATAAGTTGAGTTTTCCCTTTTGACCAAAATTCAACTTCAAAATTTTTATAATTCAATTTCAAGTTAAATTTATAGGGTGGAATATCTATTGGCGTTTTTCCAATAAAAAATGATAATCCTATTATAAATTCATTAAAATAAAAATTTTTTTCAAAGCTAATACTATAAATCTCAATGTCTTGGAGGTTTTCATAAGTCCATAAAATTAAATTGTTTTGATAGCCTAAGTTATAAAAGCCAATGTAATTAAAAACTTTATTATAATTTAAAAGAAAGTTCCAAAAATTAAAGTTAATCCCAAATAATTTTTCATTCTTTAATTTACTATTACCAATAACCATATAACCCATTTCAGGATAATAAAATTTCATAAACAATTCTTTTGCTGATGGATAGCGTGATATTAAGAACAATTTTAAATTTTTGTACTCTAAATTGAAACTTGGTTGAAGGTTTTCAAAATTTAACTTAATTAGAAATTTTTTGTAAAATTCAATAGAGAATAAAAATCTAAAAAAATTAACATCAAAAGCGATGTTGTTTCCTTTCAAATAATCATTATAAAATCCATAATTTATCTTAAAATAATAGTTTTTTTTAATGTTTTTATATTCGTTCTGAAACTTCAAGAAAAACTCTTCATTAAAATTTATATCTTCATTCCTAAAATTGTAAAAGTGTTTGTAAATTTGAATGTTAAAATTATGAAAACTTAAAATTGTTCTAAAATCAGAAAAAATTTCATCAAATAGCGTTGTTTTTTGATTGTAAATATAAGAAAAAGAAAAATTATCAAAAGCAAAACTATTGTAAAAGCAATAATTTTTAATATAACTATAAATATCCTTAGATATTGAAAAATTAAATTTTGACTTTTTATTCCCATAGGATAAATCAGAAAAATAGCTACCATTTGATTTTAAAAAAATTTTAAAATTATTTTCTTCTGTTGTTTTTAAATAAACATTAAACCCATCAAATTTAATATCCTTAATTGAATTTATAGGAATTGTTAAAATATCTATTGCTTCAAATTTTCTTCCTATTATTTCATTTCCATCAATATAGACATTTGTAAATTTTGATGGAATTCCTAAAATTGATATACTTAAACCTGATGGATTAAATTCAATATCACTTATTGTTGATTTTAATAGTAAATTATCCATATTAGGATTTTTGATTTCATAAATATGATTTTCTATTTTTTTTGAAATAACAACTTGTTCATTTAATTTATATTCCTTTATTGTATCCTTTTCTAAATTTAGAAAAATGTTCAGCATTTTGAAAATTTTAAAGTTTAGGAATATTATTATCAACACTTTAAAATTTCAAATGTTATGAAAGTTATAGCAGGAAACTGGAAAATGAATTTAATACTAAGTGAGGCAATAGATTTAGCTATATCTATTAAAACTTCCAATAGAAATGAAATTATTTTATTTCCTCCAAGTATTTACGCATTAAAAATTAAGGAATTATTGAGTGATAAAAATATAAAAGTTGGTGTTCAGAATGTATTTTATGAGGAATTTGGTGCTTTTACAGGAGAAATATCTGCTCCTATGGTAAAAAGTTGTAATTTAGATTATGTTTTAATTGGTCATAGCGAAAGAAGAAAATTTTTTTATGAAACAGATGAAATTATAAATAAGAAAATTAAAAAAGCTTTAAGCTTTAATTTAAATGTGATTTTATGTGTTGGTGAAACACTATCCGAAAGAGAAAGTAGAAAACATTTTGAAGTAGTTAAAAAGCAAGTTTTGAGTGCTATTGAAGGAATTGATAATTTTGAAAATTTAAAAATTGCATATGAACCTGTTTGGGCTATCGGAACGGGAATAAATGCAAAACCTGAAGATGCTAATGAGATGCATCATTTTATAAAAGAAATTATAAATTTATATGTTTTATATGGGGGAAGTGTAAATGAAAATAATGCTTATAGCTTATTATCTCAAAATTACATTGATGGACTTCTTATTGGAAATGCAAGTCTAAAAAAAGAATCATTTAACAAAATTATTGAAATTGCTGAGCTTTTTTAAGGGCTTTATAAACATTAACCAATCCACAACCTGTTTTTTCATCAAATCCTAGTAAATTAACATCTTCTGCTGTTGAGCATAAAATGTCTCTTACTTGATTAAAGTTTAAATTAGGATTTATTGATAAAATCAAGCCAATTACACCTGATATGAAAGGTGTTGCCATTGAAGTTCCCGTCAAACAGGCATAACCTTTTAATACTTCATTCATTCCACAACTATTTGTAGCTTGTAAATTTGAATTAATTGTGGAAATTATCCACACACCAGGTGCCATAATATCAAGCTCTTTACCCCAAGAACTAAAACTTGCTTTTTGGCTCGTGGTATCCCAAGCACCAACAGCTATAACACTATCATAAGCTGCGGGATAATTAACAAGTCCTCCATCGTTACCTGCAGCAGCAACAACAATTTTATTGTATTTAATAGCAGTATCAATTGCTTCCTTAATAGTATTAGAACCAACTAGGCTACCAAGACTTAAATTTAAAACTTTAACATTTGGATTTTTTGAAGCCATAATAATAGCACTTGAAACATCATAATCAGAGCAATTTCCAATAGTATCACAAGCTCTATAAGAATATAGTCTGAAATTACCAATACCAGCAATTCCAATAAAATTATCCATGGTTGCTGAAATTATACCTGCAACATGTGTCCCGTGTATTTCTGTTGTTATATTCTTGTTGGGTAATGGGTCATTATCATTATCTATAAAGTCATATCCTTTATTTAAAGGATCAAATTGTGCAATTAAATCAGGATGCTGATAATCAACGCCTTGGTCTATAATAGCAATTCCAATAGTTTGTGAACCTTTCGTAATATCCCAAGCTTTATCTAAATATGTTATATAAGCATTCCATTGATATTTTCTGAAAAGTGAATCATTCGGAATAAATGTTATTTTATAATTTACAGCATTTTGAATGTAAAGAATGCTTGAATTCTTTTCAATTTTATTTATATCTTTTGTTTTTATTACAACTGCATTTAGACCATAAATTTCTTTCTTTACAATGTTTCTATGTTTTTTTACAAAAGTCTCTTTTGAAAAACTATCTTTAAATCTAACAATAAACTCATCTTCTATAATTTGATTTAAAATTAAGAACATCATATCTTTTTAGTCCTTATAAAAACTTTTTGTTTTGTGCTTGAATTTAAAATTACTGCATAGTACTTTCCTGATTTTACAATAGGTTGCTTTAAATCTATTTCTCTAAGGTTATCATAACTTACAATAAATTGAGCATTTTCATTATTTTTCCACTTATTAAAATTATCTTCATCAGCAATAAAAAATTTTTGTATATTAGTTTCAGTAGCATAAAATCCAAAATCGATTGTATCTCCTTCATTTAAATATCCACCATTTGAAAAATAACTATTTGGATTTAATGTAATAGCACCAAAAAATTTATTATATTCTTCACTTGGGGCTCCAATTTTTTGACAACTTATTAAAACAAAAAGAAGGAAAATAAATAATATCAATTTTTAAAATTTTAAAGCATAGATTATTATAATGATGTTAAGAGAGGTTTTAATGGGGGACGAATTTATAAGCCTAAGGCCTATTTTTAGGGTGGGGGAAATATAGTAAAATAAATAATTTCAGAATTCCTAGACACAGCAAAATAATTTTCTAATAATCCTATAAAATTTTATGCTTGTTAATAATTCTTTTGTCTGAGATTGTAGGAAAAGTAGAAGTTTCTGGTTTGAAATATAATACAAAAATTAATTTTTTGAGTGCTATTAATTTAAGGGAAGGTTCTTTTGTCCAAATGCCATTTTTTAGGAATTATTTATTTAATGCTTATTTAAGTGGCTTTTTAGACACATTTGAAGTTTACGGTAAATTTAGAAATGACACAATTGATTTATTATTTAAAGTTTCTGATTATCCAATTATAAATGGATTTAAATGGGAAATTAAAAAACCTTCAAAAGATATTGAAGATTCAATAGCTATATACAAGGGCAGATTTTCAAGTGATTATATGAAATTTAAGATAAAATCAGAAATTGAAAAATTTTTTATTCAAAAAGGTTATGTTAATCCTAATATCCAAATTAAAGAACAATTTTTAGATAACAAACGAGTTAATTTAATAATTAGTGGAAAGGTTGGTGATAAATTTAGAATTTCAAAAATAATTTTTTACGGAAATAAGACATTTTCAAGTAAGTTGCTTAAAAATCTAATGTCAAATAAGGAAATTAATTTTTTTAGAAAAATTTTAAGAGGTGGCTATTTTTCAGAAATTAAATTTCAAAAGGATTTAAAAACAATTGAAACATTATATAAAGATAATGGTTTTGCTGATTTTAAAATTGATTCGTTTAAACTTGATTATGAAGGAAATATGGTAAAAATAAAAATTTATTTAAATGAAGGCAAAAGGTACTATTTTGGAAATGTTAATTTTATTGGTAATGAAAAGTTTAGCAATAGCATGCTTGAAAATGTTATAACAATTAAAAAACCATTAAATTTAATTTCATCAGTGAAATATAAACTTGGTTATGGAGTTAATTATGATCCGAAATTATATTCAAGATTTAAAGTTATTGAAAGTTTAAACAATTTAAGTGGTCTTTATGCAGATAGTGGTTATATATATTCTCAAATTGAGCCTATCGAAGAAAAGAGAGATAGCTTTATTGATATTACATTTAAAATTAAGGAAAATTGGAAAGTTAAAGTAAGGCTCATTAATATCTATGGTAATACAAAAACTTGGGATGAGATTATAAGAAGAGAAATATATGTTTTCCCTGGAGATTATTTTAATAGAAGTGCATTAATGTTATCTTATAGAAATCTTTACTATTTAAATTATTTTTCAAACATTAATGTTAATTTTAAGCCTGTTATTGAAGATTCTTCACTTGTAGATTTAGAAATTCATGTTGAGGAAAAACCAACAGGTCAAATTGGTGCAGGGGCAAGTTATAGTCAATTAGATGGATTATTTTTTAATGTCAATTTACAACAGCCTAATTTTCTTGGAAGAGGATGGACAGTTAGCTTTTTAGCTGAATATGGAGCTAGAAGACAAAATTATCAAATATCATTTACTGAACCTTGGTTTGGAGGAAAGCCAATTTTAGTGGGAATAAATATATATAGTCTCAATAGATATTTATTTACATTTAGTCAAAGAAATACAGGAATTTCTTTAAGTTATGGGAGAAGGTTATGGAATATCTTTTCAAGAATTAAATTTGATTACACATTTGAATATATTACAGTTTATGATATTAGTCCCTTATATTCAGGAACACAATTTTATGATTTCTGGACAAGTAGAAATCGTGTTCTTTCAAGTTCATTAACAACAACATTTAGTTATGATATAAGAGATAGAATTTTTAATCCTTCAAAAGGTTATTTATTTAGTTTTCCTTGGACATTAAATGGTGGTCCTATTGGTGGTGATTTACATTTTATAAAGTTTATTCCTGAATTTCAAGTTATTATTCCAAATTATAAGGATAAACTTGTATCATTTTTTAGGATAAATTGGGGTTCAATACTTTCAATACTTTCAAAGCAAGAATTACCTCCTTATGAATATTTTGCTCTTGGCGATGTAGGACCGCTTGGACTTAGAGGGTACGATTTTAGGTCTATTGGAACAAAAGTTGGAAATAGTGTTCTTGGTGGAAGGCACTTTTTTAGATTTACTTTTGAGGAAAGAATAAGACCTACTGACCAGTTTTATATATCATTATTCTATGAAACGGGTAATAGTTGGTGGGCCATAAAAACAATTGATTTCAATAATTTATATTCTTCTATTGGAGTTGGTTTTAGGGTTGAAGTTCCTATTGTTGGAATTATGGGTTTTGACTTTGCTTATAGTTTAAATTATAAACAATTTAAAACACACTTTAATTTAGGACCTTATTACTAATATGATTATAGCAATTGATGGACCAGCAGGTTCAGGAAAGAGTGTTATTGCTAAAAAATTAAGTTCAATTTTAAATTTGAAATATGTTGAAACTGGTGCTTTATATAGGGCAATAGCATATTATATTTTAAAAAATAATATCCAAAACTATGAAAATTTCTCATTCTTGAAAGATTTGAAAATTGATCAAAAATTTATAAATGGAAATGCAAGAACATTTTTAAATAATGAAGATATTACGGATTTAATAAGAAATGAAGAGGTTGGTAATTTAGCTTCAATTATATCAAAATATAAGGAAGTTAGAAGTTTTTTGATTGATTTACAAAGAAAATTAGCAAAAGATGGAGCTATTGTTGAAGGTAGAGATATTGGAACGGTGGTTTTTCCTTATGCTGATTATAAATTTTTTATAACTGCAAGTATTGAAGAGAGAGCAAAAAGAAGATATGAGCAATTGAAAGATAGTGGTGCTTCTTATGAGGAAGTCTTAGAAAATATAAAATTAAGGGATAAATTTGATATTGAGAGAGAAATTTCTCCTCTTAAAATATCAAGGGAAGCTTTTGTTATTGATACTACTGATTTAAGTGAAGATGAAGTTATTAGTAAAATTTTGGAAATTATTAATAAGAAATTGAAAATTGGAACAATTATTTCAAGAGAGGGTCAAAAATTGGTAGTGTTTTCAAATAATAAAGTTTTTAGAGCATTCCCAAGAGGTAAAGTTATTAAAAAATATCAAAAAATATATGTTGGAGATATTGTTATTGGAAAGCTTGAAAATGAAATTTTTATAATTGAAGATATTAAAGAAAGAAGAAATGTTATTTTAAGACCACCCATTGCAAATGTTTCAAAAGTTATATTATTATTTACAATTGTTGAGCCTGAATTTTCTTCTATTCAACTTGATAAATTATTATGTGCTTATGAGTCTCTTGGCATTGATATTATTATTGCTTTCAATAAAATTGAGATTACTCCAAAGGAAGAATTAGAAAAAATAGAAAATATATATAAATCTTGTGGATATGATGTTATTGGAATTAGTGTTAAGCAAAGGATTAATTTTGATAAGTTGTTAAGTAAAATTAAGGGAGATTTGGTTGTTCTTGCAGGTCCAAGTGGTGTTGGTAAAAGTTCATTAATAAAAGAATTAACAGGTATGGATATAAGAATTGGTGAATTGAGTATTAAAACGAAGAGAGGAACTCAAACAACGACCGAAGTTAAATTATATGCTATTGATAATGAAACATTTATTGCAGATACACCTGGATTTTCAAAAATTGATTTAAAATTAATTATGAAAAAGGAAGATGTTAGGAATTATTTTAGAGAATTTAGAAATTATAAATGTGCATTTAGTAATTGCTTACATGTTAAGGAGGAAGGTTGTTCTGTTAAATTAGCGCTTTCAAATGGTGAAATAAGTAAAGAAAGGTATGATAATTATTTAAAAATTTTAAGTGAGTTTTAATTTATTTTTCTGCTGTGTCCAATTGGGGATCTAATGGGAGCGTAGTTTTTAAGTTGATTAGACGGAATATATAGCAAACTCAAAAATTCAATCAAGTCCTTTTCTTCGCTATACTTAATATAATCTCCTGGGTTTTTACCTTTCACAGAAGTTTTAACTGTTTGAAACTTTAAGGCGGTTCTCTGCAAAATTTTCAAAAGTCCATCTTGAACATTGAAAATTTCTTCCAGTCGTTCTATGTCTTCGGGTAATGGAATAGAACCACCAAAATCTTTTCTAAACCAATGCCCGACAGTATGATGATACTCCATCGGGAATTTGCTTATTACTTCCTGAATGCTCATTCCTTTTGATTTTCTAAGCAATGTTAAATACTGTGCGACAACAGGCTGGTCTATCCTGTAAAGGCGTATCTTTGTAAAATACTCCCCAAGCATAATTTTCCTTGCCCCAGGAGAAGCTCCCCAGTTTATCCTTTTCAATTCAGAAAATTTACTATTTGTTCGGGCTTTTTTGATTTTAAATTCTCTGTCATTTGTAACTTTCCCGACAAAACAACTGTTATTTTCTAAACTTTCAAAAGCAAATAAAACTTCATCGGGTTCTTCTACAATTGGAATTGTATCTAAACTTATCCATAATTTTTGTCCGCAAGATAAACAATAATTATCTCCAATAGGGTCATAAGGTTCTGTTAGTTCAAACTTGCATTTTGGACAAAGGAATTTTAATCCTTCCATCAAAATTTCATCATTTCTTGGATGAATAACAAACTCAAAAGTTGCCACTTTATCCCATTGCACAACTACAATTTTTGGAAAACCATCATTATATCTTTTTAGAACTTCTACTATGTGTCCTTCTATTGGTTTTTTCCCTGTTATATCTTTTACTGTTTTGCCAACAAACTCTTCATCCTCCCATTTTCTTTTTTCTTCCATTTTTGGCTGAACCCTTACTCTGTCCAGATAGAATTTATATGCCACTCTTGTGCTGTCTTTTGCGAACATAAAAACTGGATACCAAATTTTGCTATCAGCAATAACAAGCATATTTCTTAAAACATAGCCATATTGGTAGATTGTGTGTGAGTAATAAAGTGAATTTAAATCCCATTTTTTAACGCCGAAAAAGTAAAGGGCATCTTCTCTATGAAAATTTTTAAATTCATCTGTTGTAATTCCTTTTAATGCAGATAAGAAATCATCTGAATTTTGGGCGATATAAACCTCACCATTTCTATCTCTCAATATAGGATTAGGTGTTATATTTTCGGGTAGATTATCCTCCACAACAGGTTCATATTCATAATTAACTTCTCCAACTTCAATAACTTTTTCTATCTTTGTCCTTGATTTTATTATTTCTACGAATTCCTTTCCTTTTTCTATTAAAACCGAATAAATTTCTTTTCCAAAGATATTATTTCTCAGTTTATTTACAACCACAGCGGTAGTTCCAGTTCCAGCAAAAGGGTCAAGAATTAAATCACCGTCTTTCAATTCCACACGCCTTAATAATTCTTCCACTAAATTTTCGGGATATATTGCAGTGTGCTTGTATGGTGTTTGTTGTAAAGGAATTTCAATTACCTTTGGTTGATTATCCCCGCAATAGATACTATTTTCGCTTTTCGTTAATACTAAAATCGGCTCATAAGTATTGGCAAATCTATCTTTAACTGATGAAGGCAAATGATTGGGCTTATACCATATAATTATATCTTTCAAGTGCCAACCATTTTTTACAAGGTGATATGCTAATCTATAAGGAATTTGTAAAAGATGGGATTTTCCATATTTGTTTAGATATTTATCTCCGATGTTAAGAAAGAAAACGCCCGAGGAGTTTAATTTTTGGTAAAGTTTGTTAAATATCTTTACAAGCTTGCCGATATATTCCTCGGGCGATTTTTCCTGTCCAATTTGTCCTTCAAAGCCGTAATCTCTTTGTCTCCAATACGGTGGCGAAGTTACAACAACCGAAATAGAATTATCTTCAAGATAGTTAAGACCTGCATAAACATCTCCGAAAAGCAAAATATCGTGTTTCATACTTCTACCCATACAGGTATCTTGTATTCTTTTTCTGATATTCCAACCAGCTCTTTTTGTGAATAATTTTTGAAAGCAAAAGAAATCTTGGTTCTTCTTTGAAAGCATACCTTATACTGTTCTTAGTTTTGCCAGCATTAAGTATTTTATCCCCATATATGTTATACAATTCTCCGTTGGGCATACAAATTAAAAGGATGCTATATATGGTTTGAGACGCATGCTTATGTAAGACATAAATAAAATATGTAAGAGTCGGCTTTAGATACCTGGCACTACCTTTCTTGAAAGTTTTAGAATAAAATGTTGGTAAATTTGGAGATAAACCATATTTTGAGAGAGGATATGAGGTTTGATTTGGTTGAATAGCTATCTTCCCTTTATAATCTCCCCAATTGGATTCAGAAACAGTTTTAACATCTATGTGTATGAATGCATCAAAAGATTCGTACATCATATCTGAACCAATGGGAGAGGAGTTTGGGTTTTTCATGCCTTTTGAAAAAATGTAATGAAATATTCTTTCTGCTCCAGTCTCCAAATCTGATGCAAGATTGCTTTTGGTTGAAATAAACTGCTGATACCAGTCATTTTTTATTTCCAGCCTGGAATTCAAACCTTCTATTATTTCTTGGAGGTTATCTAAAAAATAATATCTTATCCTTTCAAAATGTACAAATTCCAGGTTTTCTATTTCTTTATTTGTTAATTTTCTTATCATTTACAAAATTTTAAAGTTCAATAACACTATTTTCATTTGCTATGGAAGGTGTAGCCCCCTAACAATAATTACTGGACAAAGCAATACTTATGATTATTTCTTATTTTTCCGCACAACCTAAAAATAAATCTTCGCTTTATAAATCCCCCACCTTTTTCGGCAGAGGCGATAGTTTCTTTAATAAACCCTCTATAAAATTAAAATACCTAAATTTCAATTTCACCATGGTAAATGATACTTTCATTTTCAATTATAATAACTTCAATTTTGTAATTTTCAATTTGAAACTTTGAGATATAGAAGTTTATACAATTTTCAAGTTTTTCAAGTTTTTTTAAGGTTATTGTTTTAGATGGTTCAATTTTATTTAAGCTCCTTACTTCAATAAATACTATTTGATTATCTTTTTTGGCAATTATGTCAATTTCTCCATATTTTCCACAATGAAAATTTCTTTGTATTATTTCATAACCTTTATTTTTTAAGTACTCACAAGCAATATCTTCTAATTTAAAACCCTTTCTCCTTTTATTCAAATGGTATTTCTTCTATATCTTCACTTATTTGCTCTTCTTGTGCTATTTGTGAAAATCTGAAATATTCGCTTTCAAAAAATAAATTATTTTCTCCAATAGGTCCATTTCTATTTTTAGCAACATTAATTCCAATAATTCTTTCTGCTTCCTTTAATCTATATAGTAATATAACAATATCTGCATCTTGTTCTATGCTACCACTTTCTCTTAAATCTGATAATTGAGGTTTTTTGTCCGCTCTTTCTTCTGCTTTTCTTGATAATTGACTTAAAACAACAATTGGTATGTTTATTTCTTTTGCAAAACTTTTTAAATTCCTTGTTATAAATGCTATTTCTTGTTGTCTGCTTTCTCTTCTTTTTCTTTCGTGTGGTTCAAGCTCAATTAGTTGTAAGTAATCAATTGTTATAAGTTTAACTTTTTGTTCTCTGACTATTCTTCTTGCTTTTGCTTTTATTTCAAGCAGTGATACTGCATTATCATCTATCCAAATTGGAGCTGAACGAAGTTTTCCTATCGCTTCAATAATTTTTGGTAAATCATCTCTTGTTAGCATTCCCGTTCTAATTCTCATATTATTTACATAGGATTGCATTGACACAAATCTTTGGGCTAATTCATTAGAACTCATTTCAAGTGAAAATATAGCAGTAGGAATTTTAAGTTCAACACTTAAATATCTATGTATAAATAGTGCAAATGAAGTTTTTCCTACGCTTGGTCTTGAAGCAATAATTATTAAGTTTCCAGGTAAAAAACCTCCCGTTAGGTTATCCAAAAACGGTATTCCAGTAGGAATTCCAATTACTTTACTTTTTACTTCATACCTTTGGATAATTTCTTCTTTTTGATTTTCTACAATTTCTGAAATATGAATGAAATCTTTTCTTATGCCTCTATCTCTTATTTCAAGAATTCTAGCTTCTGCAAAGTCCAATAAATCATCTGCTCTTCTTTCTTCTTTTTGTGCTTCATTTAATATAATTTGAGATGTTTCTATGATTTTTCTATAAATACTTTTTTCAATAACGATATTTATATGTTCTTCTAATAGTTCAGGGGTTGAATAGAATTTTTCCATAATTTCAATAAGGTAATCAACACCACCAATTTTTTCAAGTGTTTTGTTTCTTTCAAGTTCATTTATAACAATTGCATAATCAATAATTTCTTTATTATTGTTTAAATAAAGTTCTTTTATTACTTTAAAAATTTCCTTATTCTTTTCACTTACAAAATCATCAATAGAAAGTTTTTCTACAACTCTCGGAATACATTCAGAAGGATATAATAACATAAGAGCGATAATCGTATTTTCTGATTCAAGTGCTTTTGGCATAATTTAAATTTTAAATCTTAAATTTCTTTATATAATCTGCTAATTTATGAGATTGCTTAAAATAAATTTTTTATATTTGTGTTAAGTTTTTTTCTTGATTAAAATATAAAAACTTGGAATAATGTACAAAACTAAAATAAAAGTAAAGAAAATCCCACCTATCATTGGAGCTACAATTCTTTTTAGAATATCTGCACCAAGTGAAAATTCAAACATAATTGGCATTAATGAAAAAAATGCAGTTAATGTAGTAATTGTAATAGGTCTTATTCTTCTAACAACTGCCCAATGAATTGCATTATATTTATCATTGAATTTTTCAAAGCCTAAATCCAAAAATTTTATTTTAACAACGATAATTTCAACACTAATACCAAGAAGTGCTATAATTCCAACCCAAACTGCAACTGACAAGTTATAATTTAAAATTTTTAAGATAAGAAATGAGCCAAAAAGTGGAAATGGTAAAAGAAATAAAACAAATAAGCTTTTCAAAACACTATTAAAATTAAGATAAAGCAAAAAGAAAATGATTAAAATTGTTATAGGAATAATGAAGTTTAATGAACTTTGAAATCTTTTAATATCTTCATATTGACCTGAAAATTCATAAAAATAGCCGTTTTCAAACTTAATGAAGCTATCTATCAAATTTTTTGCTTTTTGAATATATTTCAAATAATCTTCATAAGTATCAAGATAAATATAACTTGTTATAAAGCCATTTTCATTTCTTATCATATCAAAACCTCTTCTAATTTCAATATCACAAATTTCTTTCAATAAAACAAAACCTGAATTTGTTTTAATTGGCATATTCTTTAAAAAATCTATTTCTCTAAAATCTCTTAAAATTCTCATTCTAATTGGGTATCTTTCCCTTCCTTCAATACTATAAGTAATTGGACTTCCACCAATTGCAAAATTTATAATTTCCATAATTTCACTAACACTTATACCATATTGTGATAACTTAATTCTATTTGGAATAATGTAAATATAATAACTATTTGAATTTCTTTCTGCATAAACATATTTTGTTTCTTTCATTGATTTTAAAATTTTTTCAATTTCTATTGCTAAACTTTCAGTTTTAAATGGTTCATTACCATAAACTTTAATACCAATTGGTGTTCTTATACCTGTTTTTAACATGTCTATTCTTGTCCTTATAGGCATTCCAAATGTATTAACAAACCCTTCTATTTTTAATTTATTGCTTAAATCATTTATTACTTCATAAATTTTATTTGGATCTTTTTGCCTTGTCCAATAATTCTAAAATTATTTATTTTACTATATTTTCCCACCCACCCTATAATTAAGCCTTCGGCTTATAAATACCCGTTTTTTGCCTTTGGGGGGCGAAGCCCCCCCTAATAAT
>CBFGJN010000020.1:0-28559 GCA_965649115.1 Caldifarciminota bacterium
CAAAGCCGAAATATGGGTATTTTAAAGGCGAAGCCTTGAATATAGGGTGGGTGGGAAAATAAAGAAAAATAAATAATTCCAGAATTATTAGACAAGGCATAATTTACTAGACAAAGCACTTTAAAATTTCAAACTATGTCATTTAAAGTAGAAATTTTAAAGGAAGAAATTAAAAAAATTGACATTGAGAAAAACTTGAAAATTCTTGGAAATGATTTAACTTTTATAGATGTTCCAGAATATCAAAGAACAAAGCATGTTCATAGGTTACATCCATACTTGGGTAAATTTATACCTCAACTTGTAGAAGTTTTTTTAAAAAAGTTTTTTAAGCCCGGTGATACTATTTTAGACCCTTTTTCTGGTTCAGGAACCACACTTATAGAAGCTAATGTATTGGGTATAAATTCAGTTGGAATAGAATTATCAACTTTTAATGTCTTGATACAAAAAGTTAAAACTCAAAAGTACGATTTTGTTATTTTGGATAGGGAATTAAGGGATGCTTTAAAAAGATTAGAAAATTTTATCAAAGGAAAACCAAGCATATTTGAAAAGAAAGTAGATTTTGACTTAGAAAATATAAGCGATTATTTTAAGTATTGGTATCATCCCCAAGCGCTAAGGGAAATTTTATTTTATAAGGAAATTTTAAAAGATTATAAGTATTCGGATGTGATGATGGTTATTCTTTCTAGAAGTTGTAGGTCGGCTCGTTCTATTCCTCACTATGAATTAGCAAGACCCAAAAAACCCGTATTTGAACCTTACTATTGTAAAAAACATAAAAGAATTTGCAAGCCTGTAAAATCTGCCTATAAATTCATAAGGAGATATACATATGACACTCTAAAACGTTTAAAGGAATTTGATAGATTAAGAACGGAAGCTTTTATAGAAATTTTTCAAGGTGATACAAGGGAAATTCAACTGCCATATGGAATTATTTTTGATGGTATATTTACATCACCACCTTATATTGGTTTAATAGATTATCATGAACAACACAGATATGCTTATGAATTGTTTGGTTTTGATAGGTTTGATTATAAAGAAATAGGACCGGCGCTTAAAGGTCAAGGTGAAAGAGCGAGAAAAGATTATGTTGATGATATTGTTAATGCTTTAAGAAACGTGTTGAAATATGTTAAAAAATGTGGAAGAGTTTTTATTGTAGCAAATGATAAGTATAACTTATATCCGATTATAGGTAATAATGTTGGCTTAAAGCTAGTTGAAAGATTTGATAGACCCGTTTTAATGAGAACTGAAAGAACAGGAAAGATGTTTTACGAAAGTATATTCTTTTTCGTTTATGAATAAACAAACCAAAAAACAAATAAAAAATCTTTTAATAAATGTTGTTGAAAAAAGTTAAAAAATTATAAGCCTGAAACTGATAGTATGCCTTTTCATTTTAGGCTAATTGGTAAGGATAAGTATGTTTTGTTTTCCCTTATTCAATCACTAAATACGTCATTTGGAATATCAATATGGGAACCAATTGCTGAAATTTTGGCGAATAGCAAGGGTTATAGTGTCAAAAGACAAGTTGATGTTGTCAATGGGAAATTAAAGAGATGTAAAGAAAAAATAAAGGCTAAAAGGTTTATTTATAAAAATATGCTGGATTTCATAAATGAATATATTGATGAGCTCCTTTCTGGTAAAAAGAATCCTGATAAAGAATATGAGATTAACTCCTTAAAAAAACATGCTTATGGTCAGATTTATATGTTAAAGTTGGAAATGTAGAATATTTAATAGACATAACAACCGCTAAACCTAATTTGAAGGAATTTAAGGCTTTAAAAAGAAAAATTCTAATATGGCAAGCTATAAGGATAGCGGGAAACGCAAGTAGAATTCCTATTGGAATAATAGGAATACCATATAATCCCTATCATCCCAAACCTTATGAAAGATAGACACTAAAAGGTTTATATGATTTAATAAATGGTGAAGTCCTTGTAGCAGAAGAATTTTGGAATTTTATTGCAGGAGAAGATATTTTTAATGAACTTCTTAATATATTTGAAAATGCAGGGAAAATAATAAAACCTAAAATTGATGAATTTTTGAGAAAATTTAAAGACACCACCTAATTAAAACTATTGATTTATTCGGGAATTTTTAGGGGGTATAGTTTATAAGCCTAAGGCTTAAAAATAGGGTGGGTGGGTAAAATAAAAAATTGATTAATCAATAATAAACCAAAATTTCAATTCTTCTATTTTGTTTTCTACCTTCTTCTGTTGAGTTGCTTGCTATTGGTCTTGAATCACCATAAGAAACTGCATAAATTTTATTTTGTTCTATTCCATTTGATATAAAAAATCGTACAATTGCTGTTGCTCTATGTGCTGCTAATTCCCAATTTGTAGGGTAAATATGTTTATTTGTTTGAATTGGTATTGAATCAGTATGACTTTCAATTCTAATTTCAGAGAATCCTTTGGATTTTATTTGTTCTAAAATTTCATTTAAGTAATTTTTGCCTTCATCAGTTAATTCGTCAGAGCCGGGCTTGAAAATTTTGTCGGTTTGTATAACAATTTTTGTAAAATTTTGATTATTTGAATAACCCGAGATTTTAATTAATTTTTTATTTTCATTTTCAAGGTCATAAAATGCTTTTAAAATTGGAAGATATTCATAATAATAAAAGTAAGCACCAAATCCAATTAACAGAAGAACTAATAAGAATAAAAACCAGTTCAAAAATTTCATATTTTTATCATATTGACACCTAAAACCATATTTCTTAATTTTTCATAAGCAACTTTCCAAGTTCTTGTTCTTAAACCACAATCAGGGGCAACAAAAATTTTATTTGGATCTTTTACCATATCCAAAACGTATAAAATTCTATCTCTTATTAATTCAGGTGGTTCAATAAAATCCGTATGAACATCAATTACACCAAGACCAATAACAAAATTATAATTTTTCAACTTTTTAATAATTTCATATCCTCTTCTTACATTTTCATTAGTTCCAAGTTCAATAGTGTCTCTATTAGCATACTCAAAATGAAATTCATTTATTATTCCTTCTAATTTTTCAATATCTGGAAATAATAAATTGTAATCAGAAAAGCAAATATGAACTGAAAAGAAAACTTTTCCTTTTAAATCTCCTACTGAATTTATTAAACCTTCTATAAATAAATCAATCTCTTCTCTTTTTGTAGTAGCAGCAGGTTCATCAATTTGTAAAAATTTTGCTCCATTTTCATATAAAACTTTTAGGTTTGGATATATAATCTCTTTTGCTATATCATTTACAAATTGTTTTCTTGCTAATTTTCTATTTTTTAAACCACTATGTGTTCCAATTTCAACACCTTTAACATAAAATTCATCAAATGACCAATCAACAAGTGTATAAGGTCCTGTTAATGGTATTTTAATAGGTTTTTGAGTAAATTTAGAAATTGTTTTAAATTCTTCCAAATGATAAAATTCTTTTAATTTTGGTTTTTTGAAAACAGCAGCTCTTTTATAGTACTTATTATCAAAGCTTCTTACATGTCCATAAAATTTAAATCCATCAATTTTTGATATTGGATATTCGTACATTTCAACACGATGTTGTTCTCCATCATAAACGACATCAATTCCTGTTTTTTCAAGTAATTTTGTAGCAAATAATGAAGAGTAATTAATAATTTTCTTTTTTTCATCATCAGTAAAGTTTCTTTTCTTTTTTAAAATATCTAATAATTCATCAGCATGGACATTTAAAAATTTAGCCCAATTTTTAGCATCTTCTATATCATCTTCATTTAGAAGGACATTATTTATCGCTTTTACTCTCCAATTTGGTTTTGCAAGAGAACCTATCTCATGTGTTAGTAATGGTTTTAACATTTGAAAATTTTAAGGGGGAGGAAAATTTCCCCCTATTTTGGTTTATTTTGATTTTGTGTAGTATCTTTCTTTTCAGATTTTTCGTGTTTTTTATGTTTCTTATGTTTTTTATTAGGTTTTTCAGAAGTGGTTTTTTGTGTAGAAGTTTGAGTTTGTGTTTGAGTTTGTGTTGTTGTTTGGGCATTTAGCCCACCTATCATCCCAAGTAATGAGAGGGTTATGATGAGGTTCCTCATGGCATATTATTAGACAACTAATTATCCCAAAAGGTTGCACCCATTAACAAATTGGTTCAAGAGGGTTTTTCTTTATACATTCCTTGAATTTATTTGCTCTTTCAAGTCTTAAAATCTTTCTACTTTCTGCTGTTTTCCATCTTTCAATTTCGTAATCTCTCCAAGGATTAAATGGTTTAAGCTGATTTAATGAAACGAAAGTCATATAACTACTTGCAACCTTAAATCTCTTTGATGTTAAAGCTTCTTCCTTTATAATTTTTACACCAATTTCCATAGATCTGTTTCCGACATAATTTATTCCCAAATAAAAATGTAAAATATCACCTACTCTAACTGGACAAATAAAATCAAATTCATCAATTGAAGCAGTGAAAGTTGGATTTTTTGCATATTGAACTGACAATATACCTCCAAGTTCATCAACCTTTTCAAATAAATATCCTGCAAACATCATATTTGAATATATAGTTTCGTACGGAAAAACAAGTTTAGCAGAATATAGACTATAAGTTGGTTTTCTGCTTATATCTAAATCATTTATTTCCATTCTTCTATTTTTTATTCTTTCTAATCTATATGCTCTTCTTTTTAATGCCCATTCATAAATTAGTTTTTCTTTTTGGTCTTTGGGAACGATTTTAACATTTAATTTTCTTGGTTTTCCATTTTCGTCAACAGCAACATATCCAAAGTGAGCAAGTGTTACTACTTTTAATTCATCATTATTTGTTCTTTTAAAAACAGTGACACCGACTTCCATGGAGCTATTAAATACTGCTTGAACTCTTGAACGAAAAATTAATGTATCTCCACTATTAACAGGTTCTACAAAGTCAACACTATCCATAGAACCCATTACAACAGGTCCTTCTGAAATTTTACTTGCTGATAATGTTGCTGCTTGACTTATAAAATATAACATTTTTCCACCAAAAAGTGTTCCAGCGGGGTTTATTAATTGTGGAAATACATACTCATAAATCTCAAAAATTGTTTCTGATATTGATATTTCTTTCATAGTAATCTATCAACAATGGCTTGTAATTCTCTAATGTGATTGGCACAATTATTTAATAGATTTTTTTCTTCTTGATTTAAATTAAATTCAACAATTTTTTCAATACCATTTTTTCCAAGGACAATTGGAAGACCAATTACAACATCACTTAATCCATATTCTCCTTTTGTTAAAACACTTGCAGGAATTAATTTTTTACTATCTTTTAATATAATTTCTGCCATGTATCCTACTGCATCTCCTGGTGCAAAGAAAGCAGATGTTCCCATTAGTTGAACAATTTCTCCTCCTCCAAATTTCGTTTTATTAACAATTTCTTTTATTGCTTCTTCATTTAATAGTTGAGTTATGGGAATTCCGTTTACTGTTGTCCATCTTATTAATGGTATCATATCATCACCATGAGTTCCAAGGACAATTCCTTGAACTTCAAATGGTGAAACATTTAGTTTTTGAGCTACAAAATAACTTAATCTTGCACTATCTAAAACGCCTGCTTGTCCTATAACTCTTTCTCTTTCAAACCCTAAAATCCTATATGCTGCATAAGTCATGGCATCAAGAGGATTAGTAACAACTATTACTATTGAATTTTTAGCATAAATTTTTATTTTTTCACAAACATCTTTTATAATTTTAAAATTTACTTCAATTAAATCATCTCTTGACATTCCTGGTTTTCTTGGAACTCCCGCAGTTATAATAACAACATCGGAATCCGCAATATCTTGATAATTACTTGAACCTTTAATTTTACCTGAAAATCCAATAATTTGGCTTGCTTGACCGAGGTCTAATGCTTTACCTTTTGCTAATCCTTCTACAATGTCTATCAGTACTACATCTGCTAAATCTTTATATAGAATATAACGAGCACATTCTGAACCAACATTTCCCGAACCTATAATTGAAACTTTAAATCTCATACGGGGACGACGGGACTCGAACCCGCGACCTCCGGCGTGACAGACCGGCGTTCTAACCAGCTGAACTACGTCCCCTTGTTAAGTGCCAAAATTTTAAAGCATAAAATGATTTATTGTCTTTATAGGGAAATTTAAAAGTATTGCTTAATTTTTCTGCTTAAATAAATACATATTTTTCCGCTTTATAATTTTCAGACTTTGTTATTTATCTTATTTGGGCAGTTTTCAAATTATGGAGGTGAAGTTTATAGAGTTGAACTAAATGGAAAATTAATAGGCCTTGGTTCATCATTTTATAATTTTAAGGATGCTTCAAGTGTTTTTTATAATCCAGCAAACTTAAATTATTCAAATGAAAGTATCTTTTTTGGATTTGGTCTTTTATATGAAGGGATAAATGCAGTTTCATTATCTTATAAGTTTAAAAATAAACCTTATGGGATTGGTCTTTATTTAGTTCTAACAGATAATATAGAATTTACATCCTTACCAGATACTACAAGACCTCCAAGTGAAGATAACAAACCTTACATAACATCAATTGAAAACTACTTAGCAAGTGCTTTTTATTTATCAGGTGGTTATAAGAACTTTGGAATAAGCGCTAAAATTCTTTATCAAGGAATAAGTAATTACAGAGCTTTTGGATTTGGTTTTGATTTATCTACAAATTTAAAAAACTTTTCAATAATTCTAAGAGATTTTCTTCCAAGTTTATTATATTGGAATAGTAAAACTACCGAATTTATACCTCCAATGATTATTTTAGCAACTTATAGTCAATATAAAAATTTTCTTTTATCAACAAGCTTAGATTTTTCCACCATAGAAAATAGAAACTTTGATAGATTAATTTCTTTTAATAATTTTTCTATGGGATTTAGATTTGGTATTGAATATAATTTGAATGTTGTTTCATTAAGAGGAGGTTTTAGGAATTCAAAACCTTCTTTTGGTTTTGGCATAAATTATAAAAATTATTCAATTGATTATGGCTCTTTTTATCATTCTGATTTAGGTCTTACTCATAGAACAAGTTTAACTATTAAATTTTAATGAATTTAAAAGTTTTGTTAGAATTTGATGGAACAAACTTCAAAGGATGGCAAAAACAAAAAGATAAAAGAACAGTTCAAGGAGAATTAGAGAAAGCTTTTTCAAATTTAATTGAAGGAAGATTTAAAATAATTGGATGTTGTAGAACTGATAGTGGTGTTCATGCTTTAAATTATGTTTGTAATGTTAAAATAGAAGGTAATTTGAAATTGAAGTTTGAAAAATTGAAAAACGCCTTAAATAGCATTTTGAGTGAGGATATTTATATAAAAAACATTGAATTTGTTGAAGATAACTTTAATGCGAGATATTATGCTAAATTTAAAGTTTATCGTTATAGAATTTTAACTTATCCTTCTCCTTTTTTAATTAGATATGGTTTTTATCCAAAAGTAAAAATTGATTTTAAAAAGTTAAAAGAAATTGAAGATATTTTTATAGGAAAAAGGGATTTTAAAAGCATAAGTGCAAAGTCTGAAAAATCTGGAATTTGTAATGTTTTTGAATCATATTGGACTTTTAATGATAATTATTATGATTATTTTATTAAAGCTGATAGATTTTTATATAAAATGGTTCGCTCAATTGTAGGTTTAATGATACTATATAGTTTGAATAAAATTTCAAAAAATGAAATAATTGAAGTTTTAGAATTTAAGAGAAAATTTATTCCTTATGTTGTTCCTTCAAAAGGTTTAACATTAATTGAAGTTGGTTATTAAAAGCCCCCTTACGGGGGCGGTGGGGAGGTGAGAGTAAATTATTTTATCAGAATTTTATAAGTAATATTATTAATTTTTAAGATGTAAATGCCTTTTCTATTGATAACATATTCCTTAGCTCTTCCACCATAAACTAATTTACCACTTAAATCGTAAATTCTAAATTCTCTTTCTTGGTCAAAGACAATTTTATTATTTAGAAGCTTAAATTCTTTTGAGGAACAATTATTACTTTCATTATTTGAAACTGGTGTTATGTAGCAGTTATTATTTGTGTAGTAAAGGCCAGTAGTTTGAGTAGGATTATAATTGTCTGGACTAAAATTATAATCTTGTGTGGAAAATACATTATTGCTAATAGTAGTATAGTTATTATAATTTTGGACAATCAGATTTAATTGCTGTCTTTGTACAGATGGACAAGTATTTCCATTTTTATCAGTCTTCAAAACCCAACCATATTGTTCTGTAAGAGAAATGTCATTCCACTTAAATGGATATTGTCTTATTCCTCCATGAGGGGGTAATGGTATTTGGCTTACATTGTAATTATATGGATGAACTCCTCTCATCCCATATACTACTATTCCACTATCCTGTGTAATTACAATATTATCAAAAGAAGGAGTCCAATTGTAAAAAGTAGCATTATTTGGGTTATTAAAAGGAATATATTTATATGCCCAAATTACATTACCACTATTCTTATCTATCTTAATTAAAGCTGGATGGTAAAACCTATAAAAGACTTTTTCTCCAACTACTCCTTCCGCGGCAGGATCGTAATAATTTCTATATTGTGCAAATTCATAGTAACCGACTACCGCACCTATAATATAACCATCGCTTACTTCTGCTAAACCATTGGGTTGTACCGAGAAGTTACTTAGTGAGTATAACTTTATCCATTTTACATTTCCATCTTTATCAAACTTTATAAGAGCCATTTTTATGAAAGGAACATTTTTATAGATTGTATCTACCTGTGTTACTTCAACAAAGTCATAATTAGGATTACATAAGTTGATACTTTGGTAAGGCCCATATAAACGAAACTCGCATAAAATTCCACCTACTAGTAATCCACTATCGGATGTACTTAATAAAAAAGCCTGTGTAAACATATCCATAGCATATGCATTAGAATAATCATAGCTATTCCTGAAAGAAGTTGAAGTTATCATAGAAGAATCAATTTTTCCAAACGGATTTTTATACCAAATAACATTACCACTATTTAATGCTATTGTCGTTATTGGTGCAGTAATATAATATACCATGTCACTTCCTCGACCCGTTATTGCTCCTAAACCCAGAGAACCAGGTCTTTTAACAATTTTAGCTAAACCACCTATGGAAACACTATTATTTATAAGAACATTCTTTCTATATAAGACATTATAACTATTCAATTGGACTTTTTCTAATACTTCTGCTCTTTGATTACCACAAGCGTGATAGAAGCTAATAATAGCCGTAGAGTTATCAATAACTTCTACGGCATGACCATAACCGTCAAGGCAACCAGGACCCATATTTTTTGCCCAGTTTATAGATTTTGTATTTAGATTAAGGGAAATTATTATGGGATCAGTCCAATTATTCCAAGGAATAGCGTTATCAATGTTAACAGCTCTTCCTGAAATGATGGCATTATTCCCATCAGGTGTTACAGATATTTGATAAGCAACAAAAACATTACCATTGGGATTTTGATAAGTAACATAATCAACAAGTTGTCCAATAGTATCAAGGAATCCTATAGCAAAGTGACTTAAACTTTGGTCGCCTCTTGAAAGGAAAACTAATTTCTTATTAGGAAGTTCTTTTAGGCTAAAAATTGCTTGATTAGTTATAGTAGAAGCTCTTATTTCAGTATAGAACCTAGTCACTGCATGAGCATTAGACATTATTCCAAGGGCAAAAATTCCCAGACCAACTTTCCACTTCATACTCTCACCTCCTTTTCATATTTAAGGTTATGTTGCATAGTGTCAAAATTTTAACAGAATTTAATGAAAAAAAGATTTAATAATTTCATTATTTTAAGGCAAAATTTGACAGATTTTTTAAATTTTATAACTTAACTTTATAATTTTCAAAATGACTAAAACAAAATTTAAAAAATATCACAAAAATAGATTAAAACCAATCAAAAAATATCTCATTTATAAGGCAATTTTAGGTGGAAGAACAATAAGAGAAATTTCAAAAGAATTTAAGTGCTCAGTTAGAACTATTATTGAAATTAAAAGAAAATCAAAACAATCATTAATTCCATTTCTTGAAATTGACAATCTTGGTTATCTAATTTATGAAATTAAAGAACAAAATCCATTTTTCACTTTTAAGGATATTCAAAATTATCTCAAAGAGCATTATAAAATTAAGGTTTCTATTTCAACTATTTCAAACAAATTGAAAAATTATTGTCTTTATTCTGAAAAATATATGAATGAAGATATTTTAGAACTTTTCAAAAAGCTTATTGAAGATAATGAAATTAAAATGGCTTGTGAGATTTTAAAGCACTATAAATTAAACCTAAGAGATTATTATTTACTTGAAAAATTGCCTGATGACTATTTGCCAGTTGATATTTTTGTCAAAAAAATTATTTACTTGATTGAAAATGAAAAGTTAAGTGAAGATGAAATTTTAAATTATCAAAGAAAGTTAGAAGTAATTTTAAGTAATTATCAGAAAGTTGATTTAAATTACTATTACCTATTGCTCCTTAAAGTGTACTTTTTAGTGCTTTTTAGTGAATTTGATAAGGCTTTTGAAATTTACAATCAAAAGAAAGATGAAATTGAGAAATTACCTTTAAATTTAAGAGTTGATATTTTGCTGTTATTTTCAAATTTATTTTTATTGAAGTATCCAAGAGAAGCTTTAAGAATTATATCAAAATTGAAAAGAATTAAGAAGTTTGATTTAAGAGAAGATTTGTTTAGACTATATTTAAATTTAGGTTATTTAAATAAAGCAAAGGGGATTTTTTCAGAACCAATTTTAGATTTTTTAATGGGTAATTATAGGAAGTTTATAAAAGAGGTTTCAAAATTTTTGGATAAAATAGAAGATGCCCAAACCAAAACATATTATAAATCACTTTTAATGGAAAGTAAAATTTTAAATAACATTCCAATTTCAATTATATCAAAAGAAATTGAAAAAGAAGTTGAAAAGTACCCATTTTATCAGATGGAATTTAAAGGTTGTAATGCTTTGAAGTTTGCTATATTAGGTGATTATGAAAAGGTTAAAGAGCTATTAAGTGATGAATTGGAAAAATCAAATATAATTAAGGCAATTCTAACAAAAAATTACAAAATTCTTTCAAAATATAGAAAGCAGGAATTGTTAGTTAAGTATTTAATAAAAGGCAATTTGAAAAGGGCTATTGAAGTTGCAAGAAAATATGGACTTTTTCATAATTTACATTTATATTCTATACTTTTAAATAAGTCAATAAAACGACTTAAAAGATATAAGGAATTTAGGAAAGTTGTTAATTTAATAAGAAACAATAGGAAATTTCAATTGAAGGTTTATATTTTGAAAGAAAAACAAAGGATTTATGCGAATAATAAACTCATTAGAGCTTCAAATAGATTTAGTAAAATGTTCTTAGTGTTCTATTATTTGATAAATAATAAAAGGAAAATTGTTGAAATTAAGGATTTGTTAAGAAATGGAATTATTGATTATGATGACTTGAAAAATGTTAAAAGTTATATTTTTAAGCTTAATCATCTTTTTGGTTTTAAGTTATTCTCAGTTGAAAATGTTTATATTAAGTTAAATGATAATTGTAAAATTTATTTTGATTTAAATGATTTTGAAAAAACTAAAAGTAAAAAGCTAATTAGACGCTTACCATTCTATAATTTCTATGATAAAAATAAATTCGCTTTTGATGTTTTTAGCTTTGTAAAAGCTAATTGGAAGTAAGTTCATCTAGAATGTTTTCAAAAAAACTATTATCAATTAAAAAGCTTATTCTTAAATCTGAAATTGTTAAAAATTCAATAGGATACTTAATAATTTTTGAATGAATTTCTGGACTATTTAATAGTCCATATCCAATAACTGAAACAAATTTTTTATTATCATAAGCTTCAAAATTTTCAAATAAATTTTGAAACTGATTAAAGTCATTTTGTTTTATCACTAAGATAATGCCACTTGACAATTTCTGAAATAAAATAATTTGAATATCGTTCTCTATTAATTTTTTGAAAATTTCATCGTTGTAGTTCATCTTTATCAAAACTACATCCATTTGAGTTATGGATTTTATTTTTGGTGATTCAAGAAAATTTCCAACCATCGTTCCTCCTCCTTTTTCAAAAGAACTATAAATATAAAATGGAAAATTGAATTTTGCTGATAAACTAACAGCTCTTGAATGCATAACTTTTGCTCCAAAACTCGCCATCTCTATTAACATATCAAAATTAATTTTATCAAATCTATATGATTTTTTAATTCTTGGGTCAATAGCATAAACACCATCAACATCTGTCCAAATCTCACATCTTACATTACCAAACCTCTTATTTAATTCAATTGCAATAGCAATAGCTGTTAAATCACTTCCACCTCTTCCAAGTGTAGTTATTTCCTTATCAATGCTGACACCTTGAAAACCTGCTACAATTGGAACCTCATTTTTATTTAGACAATCAATAACTCTATTTAATTTAACTTCAATAATCCTAGCATTATTAAATCTATTTTCTGTAATTATTCCAACTTGTGAGCCAGTAAATGAACGAGATGGAATGCCAATATCATTTAAAGCAATTGATAATAATGCCATTGATATCCTTTCGCCAACAGATATTAACATATCTAATTCTCTTTTGGGAGGATTTTTTGAAATTTCATAAGCCAAATTCAATAAATTATCAGTAGTTTTACCCATAGCAGAAACAACAACTACAGGTCTATAACCTTCATTTATTTTTTCTTTAATTATATTAGCAACATTTAAAATTCTTTCTTTGTTAGCAACCGAAGAACCACCAAATTTCATCACTAATATCATCCCAACTCCTCTATTTTAAATCCATCTTCTGTTGCTAAAACAACGATGTAATTTAAATCTTCTGGTGCATAAATTGATAGAATTTGATTTGGATCAATAATAGGATAGTACTTTATTTTTGAAACAATGTCCTTTAAGTTTCCTTTAAATAGGATTCTAAATCTAACACCAAGTTTCCTTAAATTATCAATATTTTGTATAATTTCATCATCAAATTTATCAAGAACTAAATCATAATTTTCATTATCATCTTGTTTTTTATAATTAGAGAAATATCTTTCAACTTCCTCAATAAAATCATATAAATTTTCAACATCCATAGAAAATCCACAAGCAAGCTTATGGCCACCATAACCATTAAGCAAATCAGAAATACTATTTAAAAATTCAAGCATATTATATCCCGAAGGTGCTCTAATTTCTCCAACGATTTTATTATTTTCATCAATAGAAATAGCGATAACAGGAACCTTATAAATTTCTTTAATTTTACCTGCAATATAACCAATGTACTGAGGTTCTACATGTCTTAAATCTAAGAGAAGATAACCTTTAACTCTTTTATTCTCGTTTTTTATTCTTATAACCTCTTGGTCTAATTTTGATAATGTTTCTTTCGTTTTCTTGTAAATTTTGACAAATTGCTCTTCTATAAACACTTCATCATTAGATAACAATAGCTCAACAGCAATGTGTTTAAATCCTTCACTATGAATGCTTGAAAGCGTTGGAATAATAGAATATAAATTTGGACTTTGACCTGATATCATAGAAAAGATTTTAAATAGTGGAAAACTATATCTATTTATTAATTCTTTTGCTAAATCTACAATAATTTTATTTTCAGAGAACATAGGAACTTTATCAGCTATTATTCCAAGTGCTGAATAAATAATAAGTTCAGGCATATTTGATATAATGTAATTTATATCATATTTGAATTTTAAATTAAGAAGACCAATAGCTATTTTCAAACTTAATAAAGAAGCAGAAATGTGAGGGAATGAACCACCCATTTTTGGATTTACAATTATAGCATTAGGTAATTGCTGAGGTAATTCATGATGGTCTGCTATAATCACACTAATGCCTTTTTCATTTGCGTATTCAACCTCTTCATAACTACTTAAACCTGTATCAACACATATTATTAATTTTATATTGTTTTCATAAGCATAATCAACACCAAATTTGTTTAATTTATGACCTTCACTATTTCTTTTGGGAATGTAATAAATTGAGTTTGATTCAAGCATATTTAGAGTTTTTATTAAAATTGCTGTTGAAGTTGTCCCATCTAAATCATCATGTCCCCAAATAAGAATTGTTTCCTTTGAAGCATATTTAAGAATTTCCTTTAACGCTAATTCCATATTAGGAATTGCTCTTGGTGGTAATAGATTTTCAATTGTAGGCTGAAATAGACTTTTCACAAGGTCCAAATCAGTTATACCTTTTTTCATGAGAACCTTCACTATTTGTGGATGTAATTTATATTCATTTTCCAAAATTTGTTCAACATTCATGTGCTTTTACCTCCTTATGTACCAATCTACATATGCTTTTATACCCTCCGCTATATTTCTTGAAATCTCATCTTGATATTTTTCATCTGACAAAAGTTTTGCCTCCTTCGGATTTGATATAAATCCAAGCTCAACTAAAACAGATGGTGAATAAACACCTCTTAAAACATAAAATCCCGCTTGTTTAACACCTCTATCTTTTCTATCTTTGTTTATTTTTTGATGAATAAAAAATGCTAATTTTTGCGATTCTTTCAAGTAAGCACTTTGCAATATATCTGAAATAATAAATTTAAGTAAGTCATTGTCTTCAACTTCATATTTTATAACTGAATTTTCAAGGGTTTCAACTGCTCTTTCCTCATTAGTTCTCGCTGTTGAAAGAAAGTAGGTTTCAGGACCTTCTGCATTATCAGTTTCAGAATAATTACAATGAATACTAACAAATAATTTAGCGTTGAACTTTTTAGCAATTTCCGCTCTTTCTTTCAATGAAACAAAATAATCATTATTTCTTGTTAAAACCACTTTAAAACCGTACTCCTTTTTTAAAATATCCGCTATTTTTTTGCTTACACTTAATGTTATATCTTTCTCTTTTATTCCCCATTTTCCAATTGCTCCTGGGTCCTCACCTCCATGTCCTGGGTCAATAATAATATACCCAAAATTGCCATATGAGTAAATCACAAATTTTAAAACATTTTTTTCTTTAATTTTCTTATAAGAGCCATATTTTGTAGTTATGAAAATTTTAAAGAAAGCCCCTTCTTTTGTATGAAAAATCCTTATAGAATCTATAACTTCGCTATTACTATTGATATAATTATATTTTGGATAAAATCCGTCCTTTATGTGAATAACTAAACTATTTTCATCAAACCAAACCTGTTCATTTAAACTTTTAGAAAAATAAAAATTCAATATACAACTATCATTTCCTTCAATAAATTCAAATCTTTTAATTGTTTCAATAGCCCTAAAAAATTCACTGTTTTTATAATCCCAAAATATAGGATTTGATGTTAATTTATAAACAATTAGTGCAAGACTATTTCCATCTAAAAAAATTTTATTATTTTCAATTTTATAATCCATTTTAAAATTTTTTCCTTTATAAGAAAATGAATTTTTTTCAAAATTAAAATAAATTGTGTCGTTTTTATAAAAAGCAAAATTTTTTTTAAAATTTATTGAATAGATTGAAAGGATGCTATCAAGGGCAAACATCATAATTCTGTTCCTTCAAGTGCCTTACTACAAGGGCAATTTCTTTCAATTGGTATAAATTTAAGTGAATTTAAAATCATTTTCTTAATGATTTCTAAATTTTTATTCATATTTTCAATGACTTCAATTGTTGTTAATTTTTCTTCCTTAATACCAGCAGCGTAATTTGTAACAACATTTATAGAGGCATAACAAATTTCAAGTTCCCTACTCAAAATAGCTTCACTAACCATAGTCATTCCAACAACATCACAACCAAGAATTCTTAACATTTTAATTTCAGAAGGTGTTTCAAGTCTTGGTCCTTCCATTTGTGCATATACACCAAACTCATTAACTTCTATATTTAAATTTTTAGCACTTTTTATTAAACATTCTCTTAGAATTGGACAAAATGGGTGGGTTAAATCAATATGAACAACTTTTGGCCCATCATAATATGTTATTATTCTCTTTGAAAAATCAATAAAATCTGAAGCTATAATAATTTCATTTGGTTTTTTTGTAATGCCTCCCACTGCAGAAACACTTATAATTCTTTCAACTTTTAACATTTTAAAAGCATATATGTTTGCTTTATAATTTACTTTGTGAGGTGGAATTGAATGTTCTCTTGAATGTCTTGGGAGAAAATATATTTCAAATTGATTATATTTTGCATATATTAGTTTATCCGAAGGATTTCCAAAAGGTGTTTTAATTTCAAGTTCATCAATAATTTCAATTCCTTCAATGTTATATAATCCACTTCCTCCAATTATACCAATTCTCATGCTTGATTGATTCTCTTTTCTAATTCATCTTTTTTCATAAAAACTTGAATTTGATAACCTTCTGCTATTTTTTTACCATCTTCATTATAACCTTCAATATCACATATGAATTTGTTGTTTTCAACACTTCTTAATATAGCTCTAATTAGAACCTTTTTACCAATTTTAGTAGGTGCTAAATGCTTTATACATATACTATAACCAATACCTTGTTCGCTATCTTCCAAATACTTTTCTAATAATTTTCTTGCACAAAGTTCTGCATGATAAACTAAACTCCAAGTTGAATACAAATTATGAATTAGAATTCCTTCAAATTCAGCTCTCATTGTCTCATCAGTTAATACTTCAATTTCGTAATAGTCTCCAATTGTATATGGTTTCATTTTCTTCTTGCTGGTTCTTTATTCTCATGATTAACAAGCCAATCTCCACTTCTATATGGTTCGTATTCCATATGCATAGGAAAGTCTTTTCTTAATGGATGACCTTCATAATCTTCTGGTAATAATATCCTTCTTAAATCTTTATGACCTTCAAATATAATACCAAATAAGTCATAAACTTCTCTTTCTTGCCAATCCGCCCCATAAAAAATATCACTTATTGTTTCAATTTTCGGATTGTCTTTTGGAATAATACATTTTATATATTCTTCCTTATTTTCTGAAAGATTTCTAAAAAGGTAAATTATTTCAAAGTTTTCCTTTTTGTCTATTGCAGTTATAAATGATAAATAATCATATCCACTTTCTTTAAGCTTTTTAACTTCATCTTTTATTTGTTCTTTTTGAACAATTTTCATAGTTGAAAATTTTAAAGTTTAAGTTAGTAAAACTTTATTTTTGTGTCGTGTCCAAATTTCGGCTATAGGGGCAAAGCCCCTTCTTGCATTATTTTTGGTCGTATTTCCTTTAAACTTTTCAAGCTTATGAAAGATTATATTTTAATTTTTATAATTTCAATTATTGGAATTTTTATTGCCTATGGGGTTCTAATATTATCTTACTTTTTAGGTCCGAAAAGAAAATTTCTTGAGAAACTTGAACCTTACGAATCAGGTGTTAAACCTGGCAAGTGGGCAAGAAGTTTGAACATTCACTACTATTTGATAGGATTATCATTTTTGGTTTTTGATATTGAAGCCATTTTTCTTTTTCCATGGGCTTTGAATATTGAGAAATTTAAATTTTTTGCTTTTTTTGAAGCATTTATATTCATATTTATTTTACTTATTGGATACTTTTACATTTTATCAAAGGGTGGTTTTCAAGCAAAGTAATAATCACTTCTTTACGGAGAACTATTACAAGGCGAAATCCCCCATAGCATAGGTAGGAAAAATTATGTTTTGTCCAACAATTATTGTTAAGCAATTGACTATCAATAACTTATAAAGCTTTTAAGGAAATTATTGATTTATTTGTGGGACTTCAAGGAGGCTATCGCCCCGTTGGCCTAAAAATGGGTATTTATAAGCCAAGGGCTTATTTATAGAGTAGGGAAAACATAATAAAATAAATACTTTAGAGAAATTGAACAAAAAAACCTTTAAACTTTTAAGACTTACTATGAGTGAAGAAAAAGTAATAGAAAAACAGCTCTTAAAAGCAATTATCTTAACAAGAGTTAAAGACGCTATTGAATGGGCTATAAATTGGAGTAGGGGTAATTCAATTTGGCCTGCGACATTTGGGCTTGCTTGTTGCGCCATTGAAATGATGGCAAGCTCAATGCCAAGATACGATATGTCAAGGTTTGGTTATGAAGTTTTTAGAGCTTCACCAAGACAAGCAGATTTAATGATTGTTGCTGGAACTGTCACTATGAAAATGGCACCTGTATTAAGAAAAATTTATGACCAAATGCCAGAACCAAAATATGTTATATCTATGGGAACATGTGCAAATACAGGTGGAAAATATCACAATTATGCGGTTTTACAAGGTGTTGATCAAGTTGTTCCTGTTGATATTTATGTTCCCGGTTGCCCTCCAAGACCTGAAAGCTTAATATATGGTATCCTTGAACTTAAAAAGAAAATTGAAAAGGAAAAAGGAATTATTTTATGAGGAAATTTCTTTATTTTATAATAATTCTAATTATCTTGGATTTATTAGCATTTGGATTTCTTTTCTTTAAAATGGAAAGTGAAAAACAAAAATTTATAAATAATTTTGAATTTCAAAAGAAACAACTTATTTATGATGTTGCTTATGTACTTGGACTTTTTGCAAGGGATAAAGTTTTAAGCGAAAGTTTTCCTGAAAATGTTAGAAATTATTTAAATGAACTTGTTAGGAATGATAAAAATTTAGAGTTAATTTTAATATCTGATTCAAGTGGAAAAGTAATTTTTTCAACAAATGTTGCTTATGAAGGAAAAAACATTGATGAAATTTTTTCTGAAAACATAACTTCTCTTGTTGATTATGAAATAAAGAACACTGAGGATAAAGTTGTTCTTAATATGCCTATATCTGAGTTTAATAAAAAAATTTTATATTTAAGGATAGAATATA
Source organism: Caldifarciminota bacterium (assembly GCA_965649115.1). GTDB lineage: Bacteria > Hydrothermota > Hydrothermia > LBFQ01 > DSFT01 > DSFT01. Next base: position 18,941 of record CBFGJN010000020.1, read on the forward strand.
AAAGGAGGTAAAGGATATGTTAAATTTTCTATTGATAGCACAAACAGAAACCTATTTTTATGGTCTGAACTATGAAGCTCTAACGGGAACAAGAAGAGTTGGCTCTGCTTTTGTTGATGGTATAAATGCTCTTACATTTCATCTAATAAATCTAAATTATGAATATTCTGCTTCTGACTATACTCTAAATAATAAACAAGGCAAACCATTTATTGGCTCTCAGTTCTTTGGATTTGGTTATTCTCTTGCTCCGTTTGAAGCAAGTGTCATAATGAGATACTTTGGTGATGCTTTTGATATAAATGGTGAAGGATGGTACTTGGGTTATGGTCTTGGTGATGTAAAAGCAAATTTCAAAGTTGGAATACCAATTGTAAAAAACACTTTTGCAGTTGGTTTTAGAGGTTATATTAACATTCCAATTGGAGAAGAGAAATATCTAAATCCTTTAACCTTGGATAACGATACAATTAAAAATGTTCCATTTGCCACACAAGATCCAACAGGTGGAAAAGGTGGAATATATAGACCATTTGCATATAAAGTTTTGACTTATGGGCTTGGTGGTGCAATTTCGCTTCAAAAGTATCCTTTAAGATTGAATTTTGAATCTGTTTATAATGTTGGTGATACTGCAAAAGGTGATGAATTTTGGCAATTTGGATTGGGATTATTAGCTCATGTAGGAATTGTTAAACCTTATGTGGAATTTGTTTACCTTAAACCAGTAGATACAAAATTTAGTGATTCTTCAGCAAATTTATTAACTTTTGGTCTAAAATTTGGTTATCCAAATTGGCACTTTGATATAGCACTTGAAAAACCATTAAATTACAATTATGGACCTTACGGAAGTGATTATGTAAATTCATTTAAGCCCGATTGGAGTATATGGCTAGCATTAAATTATACATATGAAGCGGGAATTCCAAGAATTAAATATGGCGATGTTATTGCAATTGTTCAAGATGCACAAAACAATTCACCAATTCAAAATGCTAGTGTAAATCTAAAACTTGAAAAAGCAACCTTATCACAAACTACTGATCAATTTGGGAAGTTTGAGTTTAAGAAAATTCCTGTTGGAACTTATACAATTGAAGTTTCAGCAAAAGATTACCAACCAGAGGTTAGAACCATAAATATAAATGAAGGTAAAAATGAAGTTAGAATTTTGTTGAGTAAAATCAAAAAAGGAACAATTACAATAAGAGTTTTTGATAGTGAAACAAAAGCTCCACTTTTAGCAAATGTCATTTTATTTAAGGATAATGTAAAAATTTCAGAAGATAGAACAAATGAACAAACAGGAACAATTGTTTTTAAAGATTTAGAACCGGGTTCATATTCATTTAGAGTTGAAAAAGAAGGATATAATGCTACTGTTAGAGCTATTGAGTTAAAAGAAAGTGCAGTTGAAGAAGTTGGGCTTGTCAAAATTAAATCAGAAACACCAAAGTTTGTTAAATTAACAGGAAAAATTGTAGATGCTAAGACAAATGCTCCAATAAGCAATGCTCAAATTATAGCAAGTGGAAAAACTACTGTTAGTGACCAATTTGGATTATATACAATAGATTCGCTTCCACTTGGAGTTATTCAAATTGGTGTTTCAAAGGAGGGTTATCAAACTTATTCGGAAGTAATTCAAGCAAATGTTGAAGGTGCCATTGTTAAAAACATAAGTTTAACACCAATTGAAGAAAAGCCTAAAACAGGAAAGGTTGTTGTTAGTGTTGTTGATAGAGAAACTAAAAAACCTGTGATGGCAAGTATAACCATTCCTGGGACAAATATATCAGGTACAACCGATAATAATGGAGCTTATAGTTTTGAAATAGGACCTGGTGAATATGCTTTAAATATACAACCTAATGATCAATCCTATTATTCTCAAATTAAACAAATTCAAGTAAAGGTTGGTGAGACTACAACGATTATTGCAGAACTTGTAAAGAAAGAAGCAAAAATTGTCATAAGAAATATATACTTTGATTTAAATAAAGCTACAATAAGACCAGAAAGCTATCCAGTCCTTGATGAGCTATGTCAATTATTAAGAGAAACTCCTAATGCTGTGGTTGAAGTTGAAGGACATACTGATACCAGAGGTTCTGATGAATACAATTTAAAACTTTCACAAGCAAGGGCAGATGCTGTTAAAGATTACTTTATAAAGAAGAATTGTATATCACCTGATAGAATAAGTGCTGTCGGTTATGGAGAAACAAGACCTGTTGTTTTCCCTGAAAAATCAGAAGCAGATTATCAATTAAATAGAAGGGTTGAAATAAAATTCAAGGGAGAGAAGTAATTTATGGGGGGGTTTGACCCCCTTAAAAAATATAAAAATTTAAAGGAAACCAAAGAAATTATTGATAAACTCAAAAGTGAAAATAAAATTGTTGTTTTTACAAATGGTGTATTTGATATAATTCACCCTGGTCATATTGAATTATTAAGAAGTGCAAAGAGTTTTGGAGATTTTTTAATTTTGGCTTTAAATTCAGATAGTTCAGTAAAGAAAATTAAAGGAGACAAAAGGCCAATTTTCTCATTAGAGGAAAGAATAAAAATTTTGTCATCAATAATTTATGTAGATTTAATAGTTAGTTTTGATGAAGAAACACCATATGAAGTAATAAAGTTCTTGAAACCTGATATTTTGGTAAAAGGAGGGGATTATAAAATTGAGGATGTTGTTGGTAGAGAGTTTGTTAAAGAAGTAAAAATTGTTCCTTATCTTCAAGGTTATTCAACAACAAAAATAATTGAAAGAATTAAAAATGCTTGATTTAAATAGAAAAGAAATATTAGCAATTAGTTTATTTTTTCTGTTCGTTTTAATTGGTGAAATTGGGCTTTGGTACTACAAGGTTTTAAATCCTCCAAAATATGAAGTTTTAAAAAAACCAAATGAGGAGATTATTTTAAAGGATTCAATTAAGAAAGTTAGTTTAAATAACTCTTCTTACGAAGAACTTCTTCAAGTTCCTGGTATTGGACCAACACTTGCAAAAAGAATTATAGAAAACAGACCATATGAAAAAATTGAAGACTTAATGAAAGTTAAAGGAATAGGAAAAAAGAAATTTGAAAAAATTAAAAATTATTTTGAACCTTAAAATTTTACCTCTGCGGGAGTGGCGGAATAGGAAGACGCGGCGGATTTAGGATCCGCTCCCGAAAGGGGTGTGGGTTCAAGTCCCACCTCCCGCATAAATATGAAATTATTAATTTTTGACTTTGATGGAACACTTTTTGATACATCTCTTGGTTTAACACTTTCCATAAATGAATTAACTTCAAAGTACAATCTTGAAAAGTTAGATAGAGAACAAGTTAAGAAAATTGTAGGAGGAGGCATTGAATCAACCTTAAAGGAAATTTTTAAAGAAAAATTTCATAAAGGCTTAATTGAAGAATTCAATAGTATTTACAGAAATTATATGTTTGAAGGTCTTGTCCCTTATACAAACATATTTGAAACAATAAGGAAAATAAAGGAAAATTTAGAAGTTAAAATTGTTATTTTTAGCAATAAAACGAAATTTTTCATAATTGAAATTTTAAGGAAATTTGATGTTTATCATTTGTTTGATGAAATAATTACAATTGATGATGGATATAAAAAACCTGATACGAAGGCTATTGATTACTTAATAGAAAAATATGAAGTTAAAAGAGAGGATATTTTTATAATTGGTGATAGTTGCTACGATATTGAAACTGCAAAAATTTCAAATGTGAAAAGTATTTTCGTTAGTTGGGGATTTGGAGAGAACTGCTTTGCTGATTTTGTTGTAAATGAACCGAATGAAATATATGATATAGTAGCTTCAAAATAGCTAAATTTCCTCTATGGAATGTTTTATATATCTTGTCAGTTAATAATGATTGGTGGATTAATTTTAAAATATCTTCTTTACTATAAAATTGATTTATTTTTTTGAGTTGTTTGGTAATGAAAGAAGGTTTTATTTGCTCATTTAAATTTTCTTTTTCATATAACAAATTCAAAAGTATTCTTAAAATATAAGCATTGGATTCTATGAATTTTGTATTCTCAAAAAGTTTTATACTACTTAAAAAGTCAAAATTTTGTAAATAATTTAAAAATTCGTAAATTTTTCTTTCCTCAAAATTACTAATTATAATATCAAAGTTTTCCTCACCACTCAAATATATTTTTTCTATTTCATTAGAACAAGTTTTTAAATCATTAGGTAAAATTTGAACAAGTTTTTCAATTTGATATGCATTTAAATTGATATTTAGGGACTTTAATTTTTGAATAATCCACTTCCTTTTCCCATCTTTATTTAAATAGGGCATTAGAACAATAACGCAATTTTCAGTTTTTGTTATATTTTTCTTAATAAAATTTTCTGCTAAGCTTTCAAGTTTCTTTAAATTATTTTCATAAAAATTCAAACTTGAATACAAAATAACTTTATTTTCATTTATTTTTAAAAGTTGTTTCCAATTCTTCATTTCTTCAAAATCCTTAACAATAGCTAATTTTTTTCTTTTGTTGAAAATATCAGATGATTTCAAATAATTTATTATTTCTTCTACATTTGCCTCATCTCCAAAAAACACTGATTTTTCATAATCAATAAATTTCTGAATAATTGTTTTTATTGGATAATCTTCTGGTCCAAGTAGAATAAAAATGTTCTTTTCTTTATATTCAGAAAAGTTTTTTAGAAAATCAATATGAGTTAGCATAAATTATAAGACCATTTCTTGAAGCTGAAAATATATAGTTATTATATACAATTAAATCAAACAAAACATCGCCTGTGTATTCAGGAGACCTATATCTTGCAACTTCGCCTTCAACTATGGTTTTTCTTCCAAGTCTAAATTCATTTTCAACTTTATCTAAATCAAATATTCTAACACCTCCTTTCCCTGCTGCTAAATATAAATAACTTCCTTTTAAATATAATCCAAGAGCTTCTCCTAATCCTATGTACCTTATAATAGGTTTTATCTCCTTTGGATTTGAAACATCAAATACATAAAGTCCAAGTTTTCCAAAACCAACATAAACTCTATTGTTATAGTATTTTATAGCAACAGCAAATGTTGTATCACCAAGAGTATAAGAACCTACAAGTTTTATATTTCTTATATTTGAAATATCAAGAATTAAAAGTCCAGCAGGTCCGTCAGCAACATAAGCGTAATTTCCTACCACATGAACACATCGGGCAAAACCAGGAGTGTCAAAATAAGAAATAATTTTAGGATTTCTTGGATTTGAAATGTCATAAACTGTTATACCTGCTTCTGCATCAGCTAAGAAGAGATAGTTTTCTTTAATATCAATATATAGTGCTGAATCTCTTGAAGCAACTTGTGAGATAATACTTGCAGTATAGGGATCAGTTATATCAATTACAATGAGGCCTGCTTTTCCACCTGCTACATATAAATAATTACCTTTTACTTTAAGACCTATTGGCATTCCGTCAACTTTAATTTCAGGGGCTATACCAAGTTGTTTAATATCAGAAAAATCAATAATGTATATGCTTTTTAATGAACTTAGATAAGCATAATTTCCTTTTACTTCAATACCTACGATAGGCTTGTTAGATTTCCATCTTGATATAAGTTTTAAATTTAGACTATCCCCAAATCTCAAGCTATCTGTTTGAAGAAAGAGTAAGAATAGCATATTTTAAAATTTTAAAGTTAAAATTATTTTGCAGTAGTTCTTTATTTTCCCACCCACCTTGAAAATAAGCCTTTGGCTTTAAAAAACCCCATCTTTAAATTATTTATTGGACAAAGCAGTTTTTTCTAAACTTTTCTTGCAATAGTTAAATAACCTATATGACCTATCATAGTTTCTTTTGGTCTTGTTTTCCCTCTTCTTACGAGAATTTCTCTTTCAAGTAGTTCTACTGTTTTTATATCTAAAAAGTTATTATTTTTTAATTCTTCAACAGTTTGGATAACTTGTTCAATAGTTGGTGAGATAGATACCCAAAATCCAGAATTTTTTAGTGCATTATAAGCAGGTTTAACAAGTGTCCAAGGTTCTGGAACATCAATAATAACACAATCAACACCACTAATAGGATATCCTTCGATTGAAGGATCTAATAACTGAAACTCAACTATATGTTCTAATTTTGCTCTTTGAACATTTTCAATAGCTCTTTTTAAATGTTCTTCATTTCTGTCAAATGTCCAGACTTTTCCACTATTTCCTACGATTTTTGCAAGCATTATTGTCATAGCGCCTGAACCAGTTCCTGTTTCTATGACTTTACTTCCACTTTTTAAATTAGTATGAGTAATTATATACCCCGCTTCTCTTGGATAAATGATATTAGTTTTTCTTTTTACATTTATCATAATTTCAGCATTTGAAGGTTCTAAAACATAAACCTTATAACCTTTATTTGTTAATAGAATATCTCCATATTTTAAATCCTCTTTAAATTCTATATAACCAAGATGGAAAACAAATTTTTTTGAAATTTGATATTCAACCAAGTACTTTTTATTATCCTCACTTAATAGTAAAATTAAATCTCCTTCATTTAACATTTTCCTCTATCCAATTGAGATAATCAATATTACCGTCAATGATATTAAGAGCTATTATTTCGGGAACTGAATAAGGATGGATTGACTTTATAAAAGTTATTAAATCATTTAAAATTGTTTTTTTAGTTTTTATAATTAAAAGTTCCTCTTCATCTTCATTTATTTCACCTTTCCACCAGTATATTGAATTGATATTATTTACAACATTAATACAAGCTGCAAGTTTGTTTTCTATAATTTTTTTAGCAATTTCATAACCTTTGTTTTTGGGTGTTGTACAAAGAACAACGATAAACATATTGAAAATTTTAAAGTTAAGATAATTAAGGCTTTCCTAAAAATAAGGCAGAGCCTTGTAAAGGGTGAAGCATAAAGCTTTCACCTTGTCCAATAATTCTGAAGATAAGCCTTCATAAATAAGTTATTTATTTGTTCTGATTAAATCTAAAAACTTTTTGAAATGTGTTAAAGTAAATGTCATTTGCTATGAATTTAAAATAATTAAAAGTGTCAATTTTTATTGTTAAAGTTGTATCCTTTGAGAACAAGTTATATTCTTTTAAAAGTGTATCATTTTTAAAAATTTGAAGGCTTTTTAGTCTTGTATCATCATAAATTTCAATTTTCAGCTCTTGTTCATTTTGTTCTAAAATTTTTAAAATTGGTGGGTTTTCTTCCCTTTTATAATAAACTTTCAATTCTTGACTTTTAATATTATCGTAAATATCTGAAACTTCAAATCTAAAATTGTAAAGTGATATTGTATCTGAAAAATTTTTTATTGTATCTAAAATTATATTAAATGTCGTTTCCTGTTTGTTTATTTCAAAATCATAAATTTTTATGTCATTTAGGAACAATTTTACATTTTTTATTCTTGTGTCATCAGAAACTTTTAAACTGAAAGTTATTGGAAAGTGATTGAATTTTTCTGAATAGTTTATTTCTAATTTTGGATTATTTATTTCAGGCTTACCTGGCGGATAGCCAACTCTTGCACAAGATAAAATTAATAAAAATAACAAAAGTCTAATCATAATCAACATCTATAATTCTTTGACTATAAAGCTTGTAAAACTTATTGTTTAAAGAGTTGTAGAAAATTGTGAAATTCTTCTTAATTTCAATAGGAAATCCTATATATTCAGAGATTTTATATTTACTTCTATAAATAACTTTTGAATAACTATTTTCGTTTGTAATTTTTACTAATTTTTCCAACTTATTTTCATATTTGAAAATAAAACTTTCTAGAAATTGTTCTGAAAAATGCTCAACAATCCATTTTGTAATTTTAAAAGTTATCTTGGCATCAAATAAAGCTCTATGTTTCTTAGTTATTTTAATGCCAATTTTTCTACCCATCTGATATAATGTTCTAACTTTAAAGAAGTCATTTAAATATGATAAATCTATTACGATAGGAAAGATTGGAAACTTATTTGCTCTAAAAAGTTCATAATTTATGAATGTTAAATCAAATTTTAGGCATTTGTATCCAAAAACTAAACTTCCGTTTAATTTCTCTCTTATAAAATCTGATATTTCCTCAAATGTGGGAGCATCAACTAACATTTTTTCCGATATTTTATGAACTTTATATGCATTTTCACTAATTTTAACTTTTGGATTTAAAAGTGTTGAAAATTCATTTATAATTTTCCAATCCTCAACTTCAATAATTCCAATTTCTAAAATTCTATCTTGTTTCGGATTTATTCCCGTTGTTTCAATATCAATAACAATTGTTTTCATTATTTTAAAATTTCCCTTGCAATAATCAATCTTTGGATTTCACTTGTTCCTTCATATATTGTTAAAACCCTTGCATCTCTAAAATATCTTTGAATATCAAAGTCAGTTGAGTATCCAAGACTTCCAAAAATTTGAATTGCTCTATCAACTACAAAATTTGCTGTTTCAGAAGCATATAATTTTGCTATGCTTGCTTCAAGCCTACAATTTTCTCCTTTATCCTTTAAGTAAGCTGCGTAGTAGGTTAGTAATCTACTTGCATTAATTCTTGTAATCATTTCACTTAAATAGTACTGTATCATTTGAAATTCACAAATTTTCTTACCAAATTGTTCTCTTTCTTTTGAATAATTTAAAGCAAGTTCATAAGCACCAATTGCTAACCCTACGCTTTGAGAAGCAATTCCTATTCTACCACTTGTTAATAATTTCATAGCAATTTTATAACCTTCACCCTCTTTACCAAGTATTTCATCCTCATAAGCAATATAATTATCAAGAATAATTTCAGAGCTATGAGCACCTTTCAGACCCAATTTATTATGAATAATTCCAACTTTAAATCCTTCCCTTTTTGTATCAATTATAAAGCAAGTTATTGAATTTTTTGGATTTTGTTTATCTCCAACTGCATAAAGTAAAATATATCTTGCTTGTGGTCCATTAGTTATCCAAATTTTTCTTCCATTTATAATGAACTTATTGCCTTCTTTTTTGTAGCTCGTGTTAATGGCAAGTGCATTACTTCCTGCATGACTTTCAGTTAATGCATAAGCTCCAATCTCTTCACCACTTATAAGTTTTGGAAGGTATTTTAATTTTTGTTCTTCATTTCCAAATTCATATATTCCATTACAAACAAGTGTATTGTGAACAGAAATAATAACACCAATAGCTGGTGAAACTTTTGATATTTCTTCAATTATAATAGATGAAGTTATTGTATCTATATTGTTTGCGTATCCTCCTAACATACCTAATTCTCCAAGTTTTTTAATAATTTCGTAAGGAAAATAGTTTTCTTTTTCCATTTTATTAACTATTGGTTTTATTTCTCTTTGAACAAATTCAGATATTGTTTTTCTAATAATTTTCTGCTCCTCTGAAAAATCAAAGTTCATAGCCATAATTTTAAGGCAAAATTATTATAGAGTTGTTCGGACAAAGAATGCTTTGTCCAATAAATAATGTCAAGGGGGGTTTAGGGGTTAAGAATTTAGGATTTAAAATTTTGGAATGGGGAAGGTAAATTGGCAAGAATATAACAAGGAATTGGTAAGGAGGGGTGAAATAT
>CBFGJN010000021.1:0-27736 GCA_965649115.1 Caldifarciminota bacterium
GCCTTCGGCTTATAAATACCCGTTTAAATCTATAATTTCCTCAAAGCTTTTATAAGTTATTGATAATCAAGGATTTAACAATAATTATTGGACAAAGCACTCGTTATATGCTGTGTCCAATAATTCGGAAATTATTTATTTTTCTTTATTTTTCCCACCCACCCTATACATAAGCCTACGGCTTAAACTTCGCCCTCCTTAAATACCCCCATAAAACTAATAGTTTCATTAAAACTTATAAAATTTTTATAAATTATTGAATAAGTTCTTTTCTAACTTTTTCAATAATTGGCTTAATTTTAACTTTTAAAGGCTCTGGAAAGTTTTCAAATGCTTTTTCAATCTCTTCAACTGCTTTTTGTTTAATTTGTAATGCGGTTTTTCTTGCTATTTCAATTATTTCAGCAGGTGTTTGATTATCCTTCTTTTCCTCCAATTGTTTTTTTAGTTCAGAAATAATAGCATCCTTTTCAGCATTTTCTAACTTCAAAGCCTCTATCAAATCTTCTTGTTCTGAAATTTTGTTTCTTAATTCTTGATTTTCTCTTCTTAGAGCTTCAACTTCACCTTCAAGTATAAGATTTTTATCTTTTAGTTTTTCATAATCTGCTTTCATTTCATCAGCTTCAAGTGCTTTAACCCTCATCTGCGTTAACATATTTTCAAGATCTTTATTTTCTTTAAGAACCTCATTATAGTCATGTGCTACCTTTTCAAGAAAAGCTTCAACATCTGATTTTTTTAAACCACCTATTAGGACAGTTTTAAACTTTGCGTTCTTTATATCAACAGGGGTAAGTCGGACCTTTTTCTTTTCAGGCATAATTGAAAATTTTAAAGCATAATTTATCTATTTTACCCACCCGCCCTAAAATTAAGCCTACGGCTTATAAATCCCCTATTTTTCGGTAGGGGGGCAAAACCCCCTATTAAGAAACCCCCAACAAAATTAAATAATCAAGGTGTTTTGTCTAATAATTCCAAATACTCAAGCCTTCGGCTTATAAATCGTTGCCCCCTTATTAAACCACCATAAAATAGGGTCTTTTTAAAACTATTTATTTATTTTCATTTTGCTTTATTTTAAACAATTCTAATGGAATTGGAAAAGCTATTGTCGTAGTTTTTTCAGATGATATTTCTATTAGTGTTTGTAAATATCTTAATTGTATTGTTATGGGGTTTTGAGCTAATATGTCAGCTGCTTCTCTTAGTTTTTGTGCTGCTTGATATTCACCTTCTGCCGATATTATCTTAGCTCTTCTTTCTCTTTCGGCTTCTGCTTGCCTTGCCATAGCTCTTCTCATTTCCTCAGGTAAATCAACGTGCTTAATTTCTACTGCAACAACCTTAACACCCCAATTTTCAGTTTGTTTATCGATAATCCCTTGCAATTTTAAATTCAACTTTTCTCTATTTGCTAAAATTTCATCTAATTCAACTTCACCTAAAACACTTCTTAATGTCGTTTGAGCGATTTGGCTTGTTGCATAAAAATAATCTTCAATTTCCAAAATAGCTTTATCAGGATGAACAACTTTAAAATAAACAACTGCATTTACTTTTATTGAAACATTATCTTTTGTTATTACATCTTGTGAAGGAACATCAAGAGCAACAAGTCTTAAAGAAACCTTTTGCATTGTATCTATAAATGGAAGAAGAATAACAAGACCAGGACCCTTAACACCTACAAATCTACCAAGTCTAAAAACAACTCCTCTTTCATATTCATTTAAAATTCTAACCATATAGGTTAGAAGTGAAATAAGGAGAAATATGAGAAGAGCAAGGGTAAATAATGTCATAGCTAAAATTTTAAAGGATGATAAAAAGTACTTAATAATGCCTCCCTTTAATCGTTCTATTAAATGATAATCAATGAATTATGAAAATCTACTTGAAACTATTGATTTTAGGGGGACAACCCCCCCAAAACATAAGAGTGGGTTTTTTAAAGCCGAAGGCTTAATTTTTAGAAACATCAATGATGCTAAGTGAAATGCTTGAAATAATTAGGAAACTTATGGGGGCGAAACCCCTCAATAATGATTACACTTTTAGAATTATTGAACACACCAAAATGATAATGCTTTAAAATTTTAAATCTTGAACTTTGAACTATTGAAAAAATTATCAGAAGGATTTGGTCCATCAGGTTTTGAAGATGAAATAAAAGATATTATTAAAAATGAGCTTAAAAACTTTGATTACTTTGAAGATAATTATGGAAATTTAATTTTCTATAAAAAAGGTAAGTATCAAGATAAGAAATTTCTTATAGAAGCTCATATTGATGAAATAGGATTTATGGTTTATTCAAAATTTGAAAATTATCTTAAATTAGCCCCTATTGGTTCAATTGACCCTAAAACATTAATTGGTCATCTTGTTAAAATAAAAACTAAATATGGTTTTATTTATGGTGTTTTTTCAAGTGTTCCTCCTCATCTTGGAAGTATAAATTTTGATATTAATAGTGTTGAAAAGTTATTTTTAGATGTTGGGGATAATTATAATAAAGTTGAAATTGGAGATGTTGGTGTTATTGATTATGGATTTAGAGAAATCTCAGAAAATTTAATAATGGGAAAAGCTTTTGATAATAGAATAGGAACATTCTTAGCAATTGAACTAGCTAAAAATGTAAAAAATTATTATGATATTTATTTTGCTTTTTGTGTAGAAGAGGAAGTCGGTTCGCGTGGTGCAAATGCCTTAATTGATAATGTGAATTTTGATTTTGCTATAATTCTTGAAACAACAAGTGCAGAAAGTCCTTATTTGTCTAATAATGAACAATCAACATTTCTTTCAAAAGGACCTGCTATTACTATTGCTGATAAAGGAACAATTATAAGACCAAAAATTTTGAAAGAATTTGTAAATCTCTTTGAAAAATACAATATTCCATATCAATTTAAAAGACCATTTATTGGTTCAACTGATGCTCGCTATATAAATTTAAAGGTTCCTTCTATTATTATTTCTGTTCCTTGTAGATATATACATACACCTCTCCAAATAGCTAACAAAAACGATATTAAATTAACTTATGAATTTTTATTAAATTTTCTTGAAAATGCTTGATGTTTTAATTATTTCTCCTCATCCTGACGATGCAGAAATGGGAATGGGTGGAAGTATATTTGCTTTTAAAGACAAAGGATTAAAAGTAGGTGTTTTAAATTTAACGAATGGTGAGCCAACACCATTTGGAAGTGTTGAAAAAAGAATTAAAGAAGCAGAAAATTCATCAAAATTCTTAAATTTAGATTATATGGAAATTTTAGACTTTCCTAATAGATATTTAATGGATAGTATAGAAGTTAGAATTGAAGTTGCTAAAAGAATTAGAGTTTTAAAACCCAAAATTTTATTTATCCCGTATTTTATTGATGCTCATCCAGATCATATTTCAGCAAGTCATATAGGTAATGCAAGCAGATTTTATGCTAAGCTTACAAAAGTTGATTGGGAAGGAGAACCTCATTATCCAAAAAGAATTATCTATTATTTTTCAAACCATTTGAGATTTCAATATCCAATTAGTTTTACAATTGATATTACAAATTACATTGATAAAAAGCTCAAATTGCCAGAAATTTATGAAAGTCAATTTTCTCATAGGATTGATGAGGTTAAAGAATGGTTAAAACTAAGAGCAAGATATTTCGGAAGCCTAAGTGGTGTTGAATATGCTGAACCATTTTTTAGTTATGAAATAATATCTTTAAAGGAATTTAATTCTTTATTATGAAAATTTGTGTTCTTTGTGGTGGTTGGTCATCAGAAAGGGAAGTTTCTTTAAGAAGTGGTAATGGGGTATATAATGCTTTATTAAATCTTGGATATGAAGCGCAATTAGTTGATATGAACAGAAATTTTGAAAAGCAAATAGAACCTTTTGATGTAATTTATATAATGCTTCATGGAAGACCAGGAGAAGATGGAACAATTCAAAGTTATTTAGAATTAAAGAATAAAAAATATACGGGAAGTGGTCCCTTTGCATCATTTTTAGGAATAGATAAAGTAATTTTCAAGCATTTTTTAACTCAAAATAATATATTAACACCAAAATTTTTAAGCTTTTCAAGAGATGATAACTTAAAAGAATTGTTTGAAATTATCTTAAAAAGTTTTAATTTTCCTATTGTTATAAAGCCAAGATATGAAGGTTCAAGTGTTGATGTCCATATTCTGAAAGATGATAAGAACTTAGAGGAAATTTTGAATTTAATTATTAAAAAATATAATTTTGGAATTGTTGAAGAATTTATAAGTGGAAGAGAAATTACAATTGGTATTCTTGGAACAGGAAAAAACGCATTCGCTCTTCCAATCATTGAAATAAAGCCAATAATAAGTGAATTTTATGATTATAAAGCAAAATATACAAAAGGAGGTAGCGAATATATCGTTCCTGCCAAAATTGATGAAAACTTAACAAAAAAAATTCAAGAAATTTCATTAAAAATTCATAGATTATTAAATTGTAGAGCTTTTTCAAGAATTGATGCAATTCTAAAAGGTGAAGAAATTTATATTTTAGAAATAAATACTATTCCAGGAATGACTGAAACATCTCTTCTTCCAAAGTCTGCTAGTGCCATAGGCATGACTTACGAAAATCTTGTAGAATTTATATTAAAAGATAGTCTAACTCACTTTACTTAATTTTTCACTTATTTTTTGAACTAATTTTTGATTGAACATCTTCTTTGAAACATTTATAGCATTAAAAATTGCTCTATGCGATGACCTTCCATGACAAATTATTACATTACCATTTACTCCCAATAGAGGTGCTCCTCCGTACTCTTCAAAATCAGCATGTTTTCTAATGTTTTCAAATGCACCTTTCATTAAGAAAGCACCAAAATAATAAATTGGATTCTTTTTTACTTCCATTTTTAGCATTTTAATCAAAGAAAAAAACACACTCTCACCAAATTTTAATAAGGTATTTCCTACAAATCCATCCATTACAATAACATCTGCCTTATCAGATAAAATTTCATGTCCTTCTATAAATCCAACAAAATTCAAATCACTACTTTCAAACAATTTCCTCGCTTCTATAACTACTTGATTTCCTTTAACTTCTTCCTCTCCTATGGAAAGAATTCCTACTTTTGGATTTTCTATGTCAAATAGTATTGAATAAAAAACACTTCCAAGAATGCCAAATTGAAATAGAATTTGTGGATTTATATCAACATTCGCTCCAACATCTAAAACTAAATTACTTCCTTCAATTTTTGGAAATAATGCTCCAATTGCGGGTCTTTTAACATTTTGTATTCTTCCAACAGTGAAAATTGAAAATGCCATAACTGCTCCTGTATTTCCCGCTGAAACAAAAGCATCTACTAAATTTTCTTTGTGAAGATTTAATCCAACTGAAATTGTTGAATTTTTCTTATATTTAAGAGCATCAGAAGGTTTTTCATTTGTTTTTATAACATCATCAGCATGAAAAATTTCCAAATTCTCAATTTTCCTTTTATTATAAATTTTATAAATTTTTTCTTCTAATAAGCTTTTAGGACCAACTAAATAAATTATTGTATCATCAAATTTTTTAAGATATTCAATTGAACCAATAATCTCAACATCAGGTGCATTATCACTCCCCATTGCATCAATAGCAACTCTAAATTTCATTTATTTAATTCTTCATTTAATTCTTTTTCCTCCTTTGTTATTATTATTTTCTTACCTTTATAATATCCACAACTAGGACAAACTGCATGTGTTAAAATTGGCTCTTGGCATCTCGGACAAAACGCCCATTCAGCGACCCAAGCTTTCCAATGAGCTCTTCTTGCTCTCCTTCCACTTCTTGCGGTTTTCCTTTTAGGAACAGGCATTTTTTATTCCTCCTTTGCTTTCAAAATATAATTTAAGAAAAATTCTTCGGGAATAGCTCCTTCAAATGAAACCTTATCATTTATTACAATTTTTGGAACCGCTTGAACAAAATAATTATCAGCAAGCTCAGGAAATTCAATTGCTTCTATCATATCTGCTGTTATATTTTGATTCTCAAAAGCAAACTTATGGGCAGTTCTAACAGCCCTTGGACAATAAGGACAAGTTGGTGTCACAAAAACCATTATGTGAATTTTTTCATTTATTTCTGAAAGTTTTTGTTTTATTTTTTCAGATAAACCACTATCGCCACTTGAAACCATAATAATATCTTCAATTAAGGAAGAAAATTCATAACCTGATGGGATTCCAAAATATCTTATCCCTTTTATATTCTCATCTTTATCAGTTATAATAATCGCTGGGGTTTTATCAATATCAAACTCTTTTGCCTTATCAGTATCTATAACTAAATTGTACTTCTCAACCTTTATTTTTTCAGAAAGTTCAGAGACTTCATCAATTATTCTTTCAGTATCAAGGCAATATTCACAATTCAAGTTCTGACTAAAAAACAAAATTTTTATATCATTTTTTAGCTTTTCATCAAAAAGTTTCTTTATAAGTTTCTTATCTTCTTCCCTTATCATAATTTTCAACCTCCTTTATTCTCAAAAAAGTAAAACTTAGGTTCTGTCCCTTTTATCATTCTTTCAATGTTTGATTTATGCCTTAAAACTATTAAAAATGCTATAATCCCACAACAAACTTTTATTAATAAACTTTTTTCTAAAAATAAAACAATAATAAAAACACTTATTGCAGAAACAATTGAAGCAAGAGCCATAATTTTAAAGACCATTAAAACGAAAAACCATATTCCAAAACCTATAATTGTTTCAATTGGTATTAGTGCAATACTAACACCAAGACCTGTCGCCACACCCTTCCCACCTCTAAATTTCATAAAAATACTATAACTATGTCCTATTACTGAAAATAAACCTGCTAAAATTCCATATTCAAGACCAAATAATGATTTAAATAAAATTGTTGGAATAAAACCTTTAATAGCATCAAGAAATAAAACAATAAAAAAATATGGTTTTCCTAAAAATCTACCAACATTTGTTGCACCTATATTTCCACTTCCAAGTTTTGTAATATCAATACCCTTCAATTTAGCAATAATGTAGCCAAACGGCATTGAACCTAAAATGTATGAGAAAATTATTACAATAAGAATTTTCATAATAATTGAAAATTTTAAAGGTAGTAAAGCAAAACAAATTTTGCTGTATCTAAATAACTTATTAAAACTTAATAGTGCTTTGTCCAATAAATAGCCACTAAAATTTTAAGAAAATCTTCAATTTTATTGGGGGTTTATTAAGGGGACGAAGTTTTTAAATCCGAAGGCTTATTATCAGGGTGAGTGGAAAAAATATAAAAATGATTATATTTTCCAAATTATTAGAAAAAACAACAAAAGATTGTTTAATGCCTTAAAATTTTTAAAATTGATGTCCAATTTTTCACTATTTGATAGTAATGAAATTTTTAAAATTTTCTTTGATTATATAAAAAATAAATATGAATTTAAGGATTTGGGAAATCGTTTTATTATTAGAAAGGTTGGAAGAATAAAACGACTTCATTATGCTATTGATGATTTAGTAGATTGGTGGGATTTGGATATTAAAAAAGATGAATTAGAATATATGTTAAAAAATGAAATTTATACAAAAGCGGTTTTTAAGAATATATTGGAGTTCTCTAATATAAAGCAAGTTCTTGATAATTTATCAATTAAACCAAAGAAGGTTAGTTTTTCAAAGGTTTATTATATTAGTTTTGAAGATATTAAAGATGAGCAAGATTTATATAAATCTTTGAGCTACAACCAAAGAAGGAACATAAAAAAATACTTAAATAGATTAAGGAAAATAGATTTTGTTTTTGAGGGAATAAAAGATTACAAATTGGTTTTAAATGAAGCTATTAATTTAATAACTATCAGACATAAGGAAACTTATTGGAATGATCCATTATACATTCAAACTATGGAAAAATCTCTAAATTTTTTTAATAGTAAAGGAATGTTAGAAACATTTGTCATGAAAAGCAAAGGCGACATTATGAGTATCAATATAACACTTGTGTTTGAGAAAAGAGCCTTTTGGTGGATAACCGCTTTTAATGATAAATACAATTATTTTTCACCATCAAGAATCAGTGTTTGGTATATGTTAAATTATTATTTAAATAAAGGATTCAAAGAATTCAACTTCATGAAAGGAGAAGCAGAGTATAAAACACTTTGGACAAAGAAATACTACAAATTGTATAGATATGAGTTTGAAAATCCAAATTTAATAAAAAAAGTTTTTTCGTTTTTTATTTAAATATTTTTCTTTTTGTAATTTTAGTTAGTAAGCATTTAATTAGGAAGAAATTTAATGAAAACAAAAACACCTGTTTATTGCGGGACAAAGTAAATAAAATTATTTAAAACTATTGGTTTAATAGTGCTTTGTCTAGCAAGTAGTGTTAAGTATAAGAATGGGAATTTTAAAGCCGTAGGCTTATTTAGTAGGGTGGGTGGGAAAATATAGAAAAATATGTATTTTTAGAGTTGCTTTTAAAATGTAACTGGATAGGAAGAAAGTTCTCCGCCAAAGACTAAAATAAAAAATAATTAATAGATAGCGAACTTCCTGCCGAAAAAAATTTTTCTTGCTTTAATACTGAGATTTTATCGTAGTTCTTATGGGGGATTATAGGGGACAAAGTCCCCCATAGTAAAAGTTAGGGTTTTTAAAATTGGGAAATTAAGAGGGCGAAGTTTTATAAGCCGAAGCCTTAAATATAGGGTGTGTGGGAAAAATAATTGCTTTGTCCAATAAATATATCAGATTATTGATTATCAATAACTTACTAAAATTTTTCAAAACCAGTTTATTTTATTGGGGGTCTTTAAAGGGGGCAAAGCCCCCCTTGCCGAAATATGGGCATTTTAAAGGCGAAGCCTTGAATACAGGGTGGGTGGGGAAAACAAGAAAAATAAATAGTTTTAGAATTATTAGACAAAGTAGAAAATAAGAATTTTTTGCTTTAAAATTTTAATTATGAAAGAAGTAAAAATTCTATTTGATAATCAGTATAAAACTTATGGCAAAAATCTTCCACAAATTTGGCTTTATTCAAATCTCATTGAAAACTATTATTTGAGAAATATAATTGATTCTATTAAGCCAAAACTGATACTTGATGCTGGATGCGGCGTTGGTCTAAAACTTGAAAATTTAAGAAATTACAATGTTATTGGATTTGATTATTCATTTGAAGCTGTGAAAATTTGTAAGAATGATAAATTCAAAGTTGTTCAAGCAAGTGTTCATCAAATCCCATTCAAAAATGAGATATTTGATTTTGTATTTTCTTTTCAAGTTATACAACATCTTCCAAATTGGGATTATATTAGCTTAGCTTTTAAAGAAATTTCAAGAGTTTTAAAAAAGGATGGATATTTTTTAACAATAAATTATAGACTTGGTGGAAGATTAAAAGAAAGATATATGCCTATTAAAGAGGATGATAAAACATTACATAGATGGGCATTTGATTTTAAAGATTATGAAAACCTAGCAAAAGAAAATCATTTAGAAATTATAAAAATTGGAACAATTTTAAATTTAAAACCAAAAGGTATTGGAAAATTTCCATTTTTAAAGAAGTTTTATCAGTTTGCTGACTATCAAATGTTTAAATTTGGTTATAAAAGAGGCCTTTATTTAATTGGTTTATTTAGAAAGATATAAATTCTTAATATATTCCTTGATTTTATTGGGGTAAGGCTAAAAAGTATAGCTTTAAGTCTTTGATTATAGATATAGGATGGGACAAAGCAAAAAACTTTTTATCTATCCTTTAAAATTTTAAAACTTATGAAGAAAAAACTGTTAATCATTTCCATCTTAGTGCTTAGTGGAATAGCAATTGGAATGGTAATAAGTTCAAACTTAAATATCTTCAATAAGGCAGTTGCACAAACTAACCAAACTGAACAAACTCCTCAAAAAACACTATCAGATATTCAAGAAGGATTTACACAAATTGCACAAACTGCAATACCAAGCGTTGTAAATATATCCGCTACTAATCAAAAAAGAATCAAAAGTTCAAGTGAATTTGAAGAATTTTTCAAAAAGTTTTTTGGAGAACCATTTGAATTTCCTGAAATACCAAGGAGTTCTCTTGGTTCTGGATTTATATTTAGAAAAGATGGAAACACCTATTATGTAATGACAAACCATCATGTTATTAAGGACGGGGATCAAATAAAAATTACATTAAGTGATGGAACAACAATAGAAAATGTAAAAATTGTAGGTTCTGATCCAAGAACTGACATAGCAGTTTTGAAATTTGAAAGTAAGAAAGATTTACCTGTTTTAAAACTTGGAAATTCAGATGAGGTAAAAGTTGGTCAATGGGCAATAGCAATAGGTAGTCCCTTTGGTCTATCTTCAACAGTCACAGTTGGAATAATTAGTTCAGTTCACAGAAAAAATATAGCACTTCCAGAAGGACCAGATTACCAAGATTTCTTACAAACTGATGCAGCAATAAACCCAGGAAATAGTGGAGGACCATTATTAAACATTAAAGGTGAGGTAATAGGTGTCAATACAGCTATTGCTACACCAACGGGAGCATTCGCAGGAATTGGTTTCGCTGTTCCTATAAACTTAGCAAAAAATGTTGCAGAGCAACTCATTTCAAAAGGAAAAATAGAAAGAGGATACTTAGGTATTAGAATTCAAGATTTAACACCAGAATTGGCACAAGCAATGGGTTTAAAGGAAGAGGGTGGAGCAGTTGTAAATCAAGTAATAAAAGGCGAAGCAGCTGACAAGGCAGGAATAAAAGAAGGCGATGTTATTGTTGAAGTTGATGGGAAAAAAGTTAAAGATGCTAATGATTTAAGATTATATATCGGTTCTTTACCACCTGGAAAAGAAGTTCAATTGAAAATTTATAGAGATAAAAAATTCTTAACACTAAAAGTTAAACTTGGAAAAATGCCCGAACAATTATCACAAGCCCCATCAATTGAAGAAGAAAGTCAAGAAACTTCAAAGACATCAAGTTGGCTTGGAATGACGGTTATTGAAAGAGATAATAATGTTGTTGTAGTATCTTCAAAAGATAAAGCATTTGAAATGGGCATAAGAGAAGGAGATATTATTAGAAAAATTGGAGATGTAGAAATAAATTCACTAAATGATTTTGAAGATGCCAAAAAGAAATACGAAAAATCTGATAAACCTGTTCTAATAGTTGTTGAAAAAGATGGGGTAAAAAGATTCTTAGCAATCACACCAAGTTCAAGTTAATGCGAAAATTACTAATTCTAACAATAATTTTAACAATTTTTTTATTAACACTTGGTGTAATAACATCAGCATTTGGTGCATGTCTTGGTTGTCCTGATTGGCCATTATGTTATGGCAGTATCCTACCACCAGAAACTATAACCGCTAAACTTGAATACTATCATAGAATTTTTGCTGGAATTGTAGGAATTTTATCATTTATAATAGCTATTGGCTATTATAAAAATCAAAAAAAACTATCAACTTTACTTATAATTTTAATAACTTCACAAATTCTGCTTGGGGGTTTAACCGTCCTCTTAAAAATGCCTTTCATTATATCGATCTCACATGCTATTCTTGGAATTTTAACATATATAACATTAATTCTATTACTTAAAGAGAATTTTAATTTTGAAAAAAATTTTTGGACATTAGCATTTATATTAACTTTTATCTATTATATATGGGGAGCAATTGTTGATAAAACAGCATCAAGTTTAGCCTGTGAAAATATCCTCTGCATCTCTTCAAATCTAACTGAAACAAAAGTTATCATTCAATTAATATATCAACTAATTGGTTTATCAATAATTTCCATATCTTTAATTTCAATTTATAAATTTAATTTAAAAAAGTTAATTTTTCTTATTCTTGCTATCCTTCTTTTCATTTTAAATTATCTTATTATAAAAAGTTTATTAAGCGTTTCTATGATTACTGCTCATTACTTAATTTTGTTAATTACTTTAAGTTTCGCACTAACAAATTCAATTAAAAAAGTAGAATTAAGAAACCTAAAAACATCAGAAATTTAAGAATTTTTGAAAGAATTCTTTCGGAAAATAAATCTAAAAGGTAAAAAAAGAAAATTATTCCCGTAAAAATTCCATATAAAAAAAAGTAAAAATTACTTAAAGTGATTGAAGCAAAAATCAAAGATAAAAATAAAAAAATTAGCAAAAACCTTAATAAAATTCTCGTTTTATTTTTTGAAATAGAAATAGCTATTGTATTTCTAAATCCAAAATCATAATCATAATCAATGTAGCTTTTCACAATCTCCCTTATAACATTAAAAAGAAATGAAAAAATTATTAAATAAAATAATTCCTTTTTAAAACCAAAAACAATTCCCAAACTTGAAACACCTATTGAAATAATCAAACTTGTAATTAAAAATCCAAAAGGCTTTTTACTTCCAAAAATGTTATAATAACTAATTAAAATAAACATCAATAAAAATAAAAGAAAAAGCTTTATTTCAATAAAAAAAGAAATGATAAGTGAAACAAATAAAATCAAAAACTGATAAAAAGGACTTAAAATTACTCTTTTTATACCCTTTTTAGCATCAATTTCTTTATCAAAATAATCATTTTGTAAATTAGCAAAAATTATCAAAAATGATGAAGATATAGCAAACAGTAAAGTTTTTATTGAAATTTTATGAGCATATAACAAAATTAACAAAATTGTAATAACAACATTTAAAAATCGCATCTATTAAATAAAATATAAAAATCCTTTTTTCAAGAGTTCTTTATAATCCTCTTTACTTAAATGTATAAAATTCAAGAATTTATCAGCATAATGAACAGGAGCAGGACATTTAATACTCATATATTCATAATTCACGGAAGAATAATTTAATCTTGTTAAATTGTATAAAATTTGAATAATTTCTTCATTTAATTGAATTTTATTAATTTGACCATTTTTTATTAAATAAACTTGCTCAATTTTCAAGGGTTTTTCATTTTTTGTATTTTTTATTTTATGGGGAAGCAAGAAAATTAATTTACCAAAATTTAAGTAAATCCCATAGTCAGAACTATTTAGGAAAGTTAAATGATTTTTAATAATTCCAATAATTAAAATTTCACAAAGATAATCTCTTGAAATTTCATCTAATTTTTCTAATTCATCCTCATAAATTCTACCATCTCTTAATATCAAAAATTTCCTATTTTCCAATTGAATATATTCTTTATTTTTTAATTTTTCAATAATAAAATTTATGTTAATTTTTTCACCTTTTTGAGGAATTGATATTGGAACAATAGTTTTTAAAATACCCGATGAATCATAAATGATAGCACATCCTCCATAATTAACATTTTCTTTTCTACTAACATCAAGTCCAATTATATAATCATAAGGAACTTTACTTTCAAGAGCAAAATATCTAATTCCAATTTTATGTGATATTTGAAAAATGATATTTCTTTTAGCATATTCCCAATTCTTTGAATTTATTGTTTCAATATCTACAAATTGAGAAATATAATTTTTTTCTAATAAACCAACTTTTATTTTTTCATAATTATTTGTTCCAAAAATAATAGCAAGACCAAAGTTATTTGCTTTTTGAATTCTATCTAAAATTTTATCCTCAAATCTAATAAATTCAGTATCAAAATTAATTTGAAATTTTTCTCTAAGTTCATTTAATAAATTTTGTGCTTCTGATTTTAAATTTATATCATTCATTATAATATAGGTTTTTATTGTTTCACCTTTTAAAGGATTTTCATATGGATAGTAAGAAAAAATTTTATTTGTTGCTTTAATTTCTTTATTGTTTCCTTCTTTATCCTTGACAATTAAATTAGGTAATTTTAGTTTTTTAGAAGGCAATTTCAATGGTTCTTTTTCTACAAATGATAATTTTTTAACAATATCAATAATTTTTTTCATTCTCTCTTCATTAGAAATTCTTATTTCTTTCATAATTTTTCTTGAAATATCAGTTCGCTTAATATCAGAGAAATTAAAAACTTTATAGCAAAATTGAGGTAAATAAGGATAATCATTTTCTGCAAGAATTATCTGTTGTTCGCAATTAATTTCTTCAAAAATTTCATATTTTTCTTTTAGATATTTTTCAATTTCCTTTATTTTATCTTTATTATTTGGCAATTTCTCTTTAACTTCATGAACCCTACTTTTGTTATATTTAAATATAAATCTATCGCCTTCTTTAAAATCTGTTTCAAGCATAGATTTTTTTAAACAAATTCTATATTTAAAATTTAAATTCAAATAAAAATTATCTTTTTCTTTCAAAATATCAAACTTAACATAAGGAATAATTACATAATTTTCAATATAAATTTCTTTAAATTTTGAAAATAATTTTTCTGAAAGAGAATAACCATATCGTAAATAACCTTCTATATGATTTTGTGTTATTTTAGATTTATTTAAGTTTTCCTCCCTTATAGGTTTTAATCCAGATTTATTTCCTAAGGGAAAAATTGTGGAAATGATTTTTTTATCTTCATCTTCAACATTTCCATAGTGTTTTAACCTATAAAAGGTCTTTTTTCCTTCCTCCTCATTTAAAATTATTTGGTAATAATAAAATTTTTTTAAGTTATTATCATTGATAAGAGCTTCCATATTTATTTTAAATAAATTGAGTTGAACTTCTTTCATATTGAAATTTTAAAGTTTTAGGTAAATTTTTTATGCTTTATAATTTTAACTATGATTTTCTTTCTCTTAAATTTAACTTTCAATTATAATGACGAAACAATAAAAAAATTACCTGTTATTTTTGAAGATGGTTATCCTATTCTTCCTTACGACTTTAAAGTTATTGAAGTTCCAAACAACACAAAAAGTATCAAAATAAAAAATTTAAGAATTCAAAGAAAGCTTTATAAATCTAAT
Source organism: Caldifarciminota bacterium (assembly GCA_965649115.1). Classification (GTDB taxonomy): domain Bacteria; phylum Hydrothermota; class Hydrothermia; order LBFQ01; family DSFT01; genus DSFT01. The sequence goes on from CBFGJN010000021.1 coordinate 14,934, forward strand.
GTTATTCTTCAATACAACGATAAAATCTATTATTTTGATGAAAATCAAAATTTAAAAATAATTGATGTCCCAAGGGTTCAAATTGGAAATAAATTTCCAAAAGAAGTAGTTGAAGTTAAGTCAATAGGATATTATAGAAATGAGAAATTAACAACAATTTTTATTTATCCAATAACTTATGAAAATGGAAATTTATATTTAAATGAAACCATAAGTTTTGATTTAGAATATGAACAATCACAAACAACTTATAACTTAAAGCCTCTTCCCGATAGTCTTGATTATTTAATTTTAACAATAAGTCTATTTAAAGAACCTTTTGATTCAATCGCTAAATTATCAATTATCAGAGGATTTAGAACATTAGTCGTTTATATTGATTCAATAAAAGATAATCCTCCAAAAATAAGGAATTTAATAATTTGGGCTTATAGAACATTTGGTATAAAATACGTCCTAATAGGTGGTGATGCCAGTATCATAAAACCTTGGCGATTCCAGGTAAATTACTATGATGCAGATCCAAACTTACCAACAGGTCCAGATATTCATACAGATTATCCTTACTCAGCACTTGATGGAGATTACACAAATGGCTATAAATGGAAAATTGGTGATAGTATAATTGATCCTTATGCAGACATTGGTATAGGAAGATTACCAATAACAAATGTTTATGAAGCATATAACTACTATTATAAGTTAAGAGATTGGACCTTCAATTTTGATGGAAACCCTAATGCTTTTGCTTGTCTTGAAGCTGAAATTATGTATAATTATTTTGGAGGATATTGTGAAAATATCGTATCTGTTTCAAATATGCCAAGAATAATTAGACTATATGAGCCAAATTTTAATGGAGATTTGAAACCACAAACGTTATTTGATTCATTAAATATAAATAAGCCTCAATTTTTCTTCTATATTGGACATGCTAATGGTTTTATAATTACATCAAGTTATGCTAATCCAACTTATTATGTTGGTTTTAATGAATTTTATAATATGAATTTCAATTATAATGCTCCATACATAGCAATGTTTGGGGGATGTTGGACAGGAGACTTAGAACACACTGCCTTAATAAAACAAATTCTACTAATGCCAAATAGAGGAGCTATTTTTGGAATTGGAGCAAGCAAGCTTGATAACACAGGTTCTGAAACATCAAGAGGAATGGCTTTCTTTTTAGCGTTTAATAATTATAATGCGAAAACAATTGGAGATGCATATATTTATATGGTTATGAATTTTTCAGGTTCATTATTTAGCACATATTCAAAACTTAATATGTTTGGAGATCCGACAATTGAACCATATTTAAATGGTAAAAATTACATAAATGCCAATTTCAATAGTTCATTTTCTGAATCACTTGTAGTAAATACAATTCCTAATTCAAGAGTTTTATTATATGATGGAGAAAACTATATTTTAGCAACCTCCGATAATAGCGGAAAAGCAATTTTAAGATATTCAAATTCAAGTCCAAAGACACTCTTACTCTCAATATCAAAACCAAGTTATGTTCCATATTATTCTTATGTTAATTATTATCCAAATAATGTAGTTTTAGATAGCATTACTTTAAATGCAGATTATTTAATTCCTTCAAACAACTATCAAATCAATTTTTATTTAAAGAATTTAAACACAAATAATCAATCAATAAACTTTAAAATTAAATTTAATAATGCTATTCCTGATAGTATATTTGGAAATCTAAATTTCAATCCTAATGAAGAAAAAACCATCAGTTATAACATAACAATAAAACCCAACGCTAAAAATCTAATTGGAAAATTTTATATAAATGATAAACTTATTAGAAGTTTCTCATATTCCGTAGAAAAAGTAACTCTAAAACTCGTTGGAGTAAAGTGGGAAAGTGATAGCATAGATTTAGATATATTTAACAATTCTAATGTTAATATCTACACTGTTGAATTAAAACTTCCTGATTTCGGAATAACTAAAATAATAGATTCCATAATTGCAAAAAACACAACAAATTATACAACAAAACTTCCAAGAATTTCAAATAATCCAAAATTAATAATTTCATACGCAGGAAAACAAGACACATACCAATTGAATTTTCAATTACCACTTCCTTCAAATGACAGTTTTTATTTAATACCTCAAAGAGAAGGTATTTTAATAAAATTTGATACAACAGATAATAACGCAAGGTTTTACAAAATTTATAGAAGTGAAATTCCTAATGGAAACTATAAATTTGTTGGAATAACTAATGATTTTGCCAAATCATATATGGATTACATTGATAGTTTTAAAATTTATTATTATAAAATTTCAAGAATAGACTTTTATTATAATGAAGGACAAATCTCAAATTATAAATATCAATCAAAAAATCCTGATTATAGCATTTATAAGCCAACTTATCTTCCAAATCAAGGAGAAGCACCACCTTTTATCTTAAATGACAGCTTTATTTTAGTTTTTAGTCCAATTTATATGAGTATTTATAATAATAGAGGTATTCCATTAGACGGTTATCCAAAAGAATTAAAATTCCAAGCATTTTCAGGAGTAGTTGCAGATATTAATGGAGATGGTTTAGAAGAAGCTATTGTTTCCGCAAGAAAAGATAACAATTCATTTCTATTATCAGTTAATATAAATGAAATTGATACACTATTCTATTCAAATTTTATCGGTGATATATCAATTTATAATAAAGGTTTAATAATTGCTAACTTTTATAACGATTCACTTCCCGAAATAGCTCTAAAAACTTATTATGCAGATAATAACCATAAGCAAAGAATTATTATATTAGATCCAAGAACAAAAACAATAATAAATGAAATAAATCTATTTAAGGGAAATGTTTCAACAAATTGGGATATATCAGCAAGTGATTTTGATAATGATGGATTATATGAAATTGTAAGTTTAGATTCACTTGGAAAACTTCACATTCTAAAAGCAAATGGTCAAGATATAAATAACTTCCCAATTGATTTAACGCCTTACTTACCTTATAGTCCAGATGCTATTTCCTATTTTTCAAGTGCTATTTATGTCACATATAATAAAGTTATATGCGGAATTATACAAAATGGACAATTAAGAATTTTCATAATAAATGTTAATAGTGGAACTATTGAAAATGTAATAAATGTAAATTCTTATGTAAATAATAATCCAATAGAACCATTTAGTTTATCGCTTGGAGATATTGATAATGATGGAATTGCAGAAATTGTTTTAATAACCTACCATGGTTATTATTCTTCAAAAAGAATTCTTGTTTTTAAATTAAATGGAAATTTAATTGCTCAATATGTTGGACCTGATGTTGATTGGGTTTGGTATTCACCAGCAAGTATTGCTGATATTTTAAATGATAATAAAATGGATTTAGTAATTAGTCTTCCAAGAAGGGTTTTTATTTTAACTTATAATAATGGAAATTTAAATCATTTAGTTGGAACACCCATAATTTTAGCAGATGATACACTTCCAGAAGGTTATCCTCTCTATTCTCCTATTTTCAAAGATATAAATAATGACAATAAAATTGAAATGTTCGTTTTACAATGGTCAAATCCACTATATTCATTTAACTTAGGAAATATAGGAAAAATTGAATGGAATGGAAATAGAGCTAATTTTAGAAATACTGCTGAATATGGATATAAAATTTCAAATAAAGACGAAACAAATTTAAATATCGTAAAATTTAATCATAAAAAGTTTGCTATTGAATTTAATTTAGGAAATTCTGAATTTTACAATCTGAAAATATATAATGTTTCAGGAAGATTAATTTATGAAGATAAGGGTCTTATAAAAGGCAAAGGACTAATATCAATAAATTCTAAATTAAATAGAGGAATTTACATTATTGATTTTAAGTCAAAAAATCATAATTTTAGAATAAAGGCGTTAAAATTAGATTAAAGGGAATTGGGGGGAAAGCCCCCGAGGCATAAGAATTTTTTTAAACTTTAAAATTTTGAAAACTTATGCTTAATCTTTTAATTGTTTTAAATGAAGATAGTACTTTAATTGAAGCTATGTATCTTGGACTTAACGAGTACTATGACCAATCCTTTGCCTTAATAAATCAAGTTTTAAACAAAAATCCAACATCCATAAAAGCTTATCTATTAAAGGCTATTATTTTAGATTATAGAATGGACGATTATGGAAATAACATAGGTGAAGATGAATTTTTTGAATGCATAGATAAAGTTATTAAATTTTCTTCATCCTTACTTCAATCGGAGAATAGAGCAGATGGTTATTTTTTTATAGGTTCAGCCTATGCTTTGAGAGCTTTTAGATATGGGAAAAAAGGAATATATGCACCCATATTAAGTGATATAATAAATGGAATTGATTATTTAAATAAAGCTCTTGAAATCAACAAAGAATTATATGATGCTTATTTATTACTTGGATTATATAACTATGCTTCAGATCAATTTCCTTCATTTGTAAAATTTATTTTAAGAACAGGTGATACAAAAAAAAGAAAGAAACTTGGAATTGAACAATTAGAAATTTCTGCTCAAAAATCAAGATATGTTAATGACTTAACAAAATATGCCTTGCTTGAAATTTATTACAGAGAAAGAATGTACAACAAAGCTTATGAAATTGGAAAGGAATTAGTAAAGAAATACAATCATTCAAGAAATATAAGATGGATATATGGAAAAAGTTTAAGAGCACTTGGAAAATGGGAAGAAGCAAGAGTTATATATGAAGAATTATTATACCTTATATTAGATACAAGGGATTTTGACAAATATCAAATTGTTCTTTCAAGCTATTACACAGCTTTAAGCTATTATACACTTGGAAAATATGAAGAAGCATATCAATTTTTAAATTTCGCTTATGTTGTAATTTTAGAAAATTTAAATGTGAAAGAATTATTAAAATTAAAACCAAGAGTAGAAAACTTAATGAAAAATATAGAAAGATACAAAGGATGAAACTTTTAAGAGAAAAAAATTTAATTCTATTATCAATAGCACAATTTATTTCGCTTTTTGGAGATAGATTAAATAATATGGCATTAGTAGGAATTCTTGGTTCTTACTATTCACAATCTACCTTCGTTTTTTCGGGTCTTGCTATATTTATTTCTTTACCTTCAATTTTATTTTCACCAATTTCTGGAATAATAGCTGATAAACTAAATAGAAAAAAAATTATGATAACCATTGAAATTTTAAGAGCATTAATTGTTTTTTTAATTCCATTTATTTTCATAAAATTCAAAAGCATACTCCTAATTTATTTTTTAATTTTTCTTCTTTATTCACTTACACTTCCATTCAATAATGCTAAAATGGCATCAATTCCACAAATGGTAAATAACATATATACTGCTAATGCATTTTTGAATACAACAGGTAGACTATCAATAGCTCTTGGAATACTATTTGGTGGAGTAATAGTAGATTTATATATTTGGCAAAAATTGGGTTTTGAAGGATGGCAAATAGCGTTTTATATTGATAGTCTAACATATTTAATTTCAGCTTTTATAATACTATTTATAACATTTGAAGAACAAAAGAAAAATAATTTTGAATTTCAAGAAATAATTGAAGAAGAAAAAAGTTTTTTAAAAAAAATCATTGATGATTTCAAATTTGGTATAGAATATATATCAAAAGATAAATTTTTATCGTTTGTTTTTAAATGTATTATTCTAACGATGCTAATTATTTCAATTAGTTATAATGTTTATCTTCCATATTTTCAGCAAAACTTAGGATTTGGAACAAAAGGAATAGGAATTGTAGGAGGATTTTTGGGAATAGGTTTTATAATCGGTTCTTCTTTATTTCCGATAATTGCTAAAAAATTGGGAGAAATTAAAATAATTGTTATTTCTCATATTATTTTTCCTATATTATTTGTCCTTTCATTGTTCGTTTCTAACTTTTTCGTTTTAATGTTATTGTTTCTAATAGGTGGTTTTACATTATCAAACTTATTAATATCATATGATACATTTATTCAAGCTGTTTCAGATGATTTTATTAGAGGAAGATTGTTTTCTTTTAAGGAATTTTTATGGTCATTTTCATTCCTATGTTTTGTTTTCCTAATTGGAATTTTTGGTGAGATTTTGAAAATTTTCTTTAAATTTGAAAACGTAATAAAATCAATTATTCTTATTACAAGTATAATTATAATTAGCCTAAATTTAGTTTTTTTTAACAACTTAAAGTCTAACAAGAAATAATGTTAAGTAAAGGCGAAGCCAATTCTTCTATATTTTTCATATCTCATTTTTATTATTTCATTTATTTCAATTTTATTTAATTCATTTATTTGTTCAATTAAGTGTTGTCTTAAAATTTGATACATTTCCTTAGGATTCCAATGAGCTCCACCCACAGGTTCTTTAACTATTCCATCAATTACATTAAGTTCCAATAAATCTTTTGAAGTTAATTTTAAAATTTCTGCTGCTTCACTTGCCTTACTTGAATCTCTAAACAATATAGATGCACATCCTTCTGGTGAAATCACAGAATATATACTATATTCAAGAGCAAAAACCCTATCAGCAACAGCTATCGCTAGGGCACCACCACTTCCTCCTTCTCCAATAATATAACTAATCGTTCTTGTTTTAATTGAGAGCATTTTCATAATTGAGTAAGCAATAGCTGAAAATTGTCCCCTCTCTTCAGCACCAATACCAGGATATGCACCCGGTGTATCAACAAATGTTATTAAAGGTAATTTTAATTTTTCAGCCAATTCCATAATTCTCATTCCTTTTCTATATCCTTCTGGATGTGGCATACCAAAATTCCTTTCAATTTTTTCATTTGTTGTTCTTCCTTTCTCCTGAGCAATAAATGCTATTGAAAATTTTTCTAACTTTCCAATTCCAACGATTATTGAAGGGTCATCTGAAAACAATCTATCACCATGTAGTTCTAAAAATTCATCTAAAATATTACTTAAATAATCTATTGATTTTGGCCTATCAGGATGTCTTGCTATCTGAACAATTTGCCATCTTGTTAAATTACTATATATTTGATGTCTTAGTTTTTCAGCTTCTTGCTTTAAAGAAGATAAATTATCCTTTAAACTTGGATTTCCTTCAAGCTCTTTTATCTTTTCTAAAATATCAAATAAAGGTTTTTCAAAATCAAGGGGTCTCATAGCTAACACTTATTATATTAGTAAAGTTAAGATATGATGGAATGTAAGCTTTATAGCCAAAGTTTAATTTTTTATATTTTATTATTAAGAAACCCGAAATTTTTGAATAATCGTAGTCAGGAGTAAGTGAAATTCCAAATTTTAAAATGTTCCTTAAATTATAATTTACTATTAGAAATTTTTCAAAATTATAATATTTATTAAATCCAAAAGCAAATTCAAATTGATTGATATTTGAACTTAAACCAAAAGAAAAAATCTGTGGTAGTTCAACTTGATTAGAATATATTAATTTTTTGAAACTAAAATTTTCAAAAGAAAATAAAATTGAATTGTTTGAATTTAATTTAAAATGCGAGCTAATTGAAATAAATGGTGAAGCTTTAATTTCATCAACAACTCTATTTTCATAATATCCAAAATTTAATCCTAAAAATAACTTTTCTTCAATTTTAAATTTTTTACCCAGTGAAAAATAAATTGAAAAAGGAGAAAAGTTAAAAACTTGATTATCATTTGGAATTTCATTTTGATAATTAAAAACTCCAAAATCAAAGTACTTGATATTTATTGTAAAAGTCTTATATAATACAAATAATTCATATATTTTACTATCAATAAGCCAAAAGTTTATTGATGTTGAAAAAATTTTTTTAGTATCTACAATGGAAGTATTAGTCTTATAATCTAAAAGTCTATTTGATATTGAATTATCTACCCATAGTTCATTTAATGTAATAATAAAATTTATCATATTCCAAGCTTCTTTAAAAACTTTTCAAATTCCTCTTTATTTTTAAAATCAAGAATCAATTTAACTCTTCTCTTTGTCGCTTTAATTTCTGCTTTTAGTCCAACATTATTAAAAAGCTTTTCAGCTAATTCCCTTGTCCATAAATTCTCTTCACTTTTCTTCTCCTTCGGTGCAATAATGTTTTCTAATTGCCTAACACTTAAACCTTCATTTATAACTTTCATCGCCATTTCCTCTTGTTTCTTTGGATCATCAATCCTTAAAAGAACACGAGCATGACCTTCGCTTATCTTACCATCTCTTAACATTTCTAAAACTTTTTCACTTAAACTTAACAATCTTAAAGTATTTGTAATAGTAGCCCTATCTTTTCCTACAATTTGAGCAATTTCTGATTGAGTAAATCCAAATTTTTCTATAAGTTGCTTATAAGCTAAGGCTTCTTCAACAGGATTTAGGTCTTCCCTTTGTAAATTTTCAATCAATGCCAATTGAAGCATTTCCGAATCTTCTAAATCTTTTACAATAGCAGGAATTTTCTTTAAACCAGCTATTCTACAAGCTCTCCATCTTCTCTCACCAGCAACTATTTGATATTTATCATCTGAAATTTGTCTTACAATAATGGGTTGTAATAATCCATTTGCTTTTATAGATTCTGCTAATTCTTTTAATTCTTGTTCAGAAAATTTCTTTCTTGGTTGATAAGGATTTGGCTCAATAGCTTCAATATCTATAAGTTGTAAATCTTCAAGTGATTCCCCTCCTGGTAAAATTGCTGCTAAACCTCTTCCAAGTCCTCTCATCTTCTTCATACCTTTGCCTCCCTTTTAGCAAACTTATTTAATATTTCTTTTGCTAAATTTTTATATGCAATAGCTCCGACAGACATTGGATCAAATAAAACCCCAGGAATACCATAACTTGGAGCCTCCGCCAATCTTATACTCCTAGGAATTACATTTTCAAAAACCATTTCTTTAAATATCCTTCTAATTTCCTCTTCAACTTGCTCAGAAAGCTTAGTTCTCTTATCGTACATCGTTATTAAAAATCCCATTAGCTTCAATTTTGGATTTATCGTTCTTCTTACATAATGGACTGTTTCAAGAAGTTGAGCAACACCTTCAAGAGCATAGTACTCAGCTTGAACAGGTATTAAAACTTGTTCAGCAGCAGAAAGTATAAGAATAGTTAGTGTCCCAAGAGATGGGGGAGCATCAATAAAAGTAAATTCATAATTATCAGAAATATTATCAAGAATGTTTTTTAAAGTTAATTCCCAATTTTGCTTTCCTCTTAATTCAGTATCAACCCCAATTAAATCCGGTGAAGATGGTATTAAATCAATTTTAGCATTTTCAATTCTCACCAAAACTTCTTCAATAGTGGCTTTACCTATAAGTAAATGATATAAATTTTTTGAATTTCTTCTATTTACTCCAAATCCACTTGAAGCATTTGCCTGGGCATCACCATCAACGACAAGAACTTTTAAACCTTCCATTGCTAATGCTGTCGACAAATTCACTACTGTTGTAGTTTTTCCAACACCACCTTTTTGATTAACAACTGCAATTTTTGTCATAGCGAAAATTATAAAGCATAGGTTTCATGTGAAACAATTTTTTTAATTTCTAAAAAATTCATCTTCTTTTTTTGGATAGAAAGATTTCTTTTAATGAAATTTAAAATCTCTGGATTTTCAATAATAAATTGAGTTAATTTGACAAGTTGAGAAAAGTTCTTTGCTATTAGTCCAAGACCATACTCCTTTATAAATTTTTCGTTTCCTTCCTCCTGACCTGGAAGACTTTTATAATAAATTGCTGGTTTTTCTAGATATAGAAGTTCAGAAACACTTAATCCTCCTGCTTTCGTAATTGAAAAATCACATATAGACATAAGTTTATAGATTTCTTGTGTAAATCCAAAGAGTTTATATTCAGCCCTTATCTTATTTAAGAAATTTTCAATCAGTTTAAATATTTTCTCATCTCTACCTACAATTATTAAAAAATAAAGCTTATCTTTAAATAAATCAATAAACTTAATTGCATCTTTTAAAGGTAAAACACTATTTGCTCCCAAATTCAATAAAACAATAAATTTATTTGTTTCTACATTAAAAAATTTTTTCATTTCATTTTTATCCAATTTTGCCAAAAATCCCTTCCTTAAAGGAATACCTGTTATTAGAAAATTCTTTCCTTTAAATGTTCTTAATGAAAATTCAGATGGTAAGAAATATAAATCCACTTCATCAAACAACCAAATAGGATGAATTTCATAATCCGTTATACAAACAAGTAATTTTGTATTGGGTTTTTCGTTCTTAAATTTAATTCCATATATAGTAGCAAAAAAGTGTGTTGAAATAATAATATCTGGATTGTAATTTACTACTTTATCATAGACTTTTTTGTTTAATAGCAGTTTGAGAAGATTTCTAAAAAATTTGGCTTTTGCAATAGGATTATAATAAATTATCCTCCATAAAAAATGGGAATGACGATTTAAAAAAATGTACAACTTAGAAGTTATTTTTTCTATTTTTGAACCAGCCTCTACTATATCTAAAATTTCAACATCATTTTCTTCATCTTCAATAAGTTCTTTTAATCCTTCAGATGCTATTAAATGTCCAGCTCCATAATTTGCTGTTAGAATTAAAATTTTTTTCAAAATGGGCGGTGGAGGATTCGAACCTCCGACCTCTCGCATGTCAAACGAGCGCTCTAACCCCTGAGCTAACCGCCCAAATAAAGTTTTAAAATTTTAAAGGCAAAACTCTTCAAAGAAGGAAAATGAGCATTTTCAATGCACTGCTTTGTCAAAACAAATAGGGGCAAAGCCCCAAGACAAAAATTGGAATTTTTATAAGCTGACAGATTATTTTCAGGGTGGGTTGGAAAAATACAATAAAATAAATAGTTCTAGAATTACTGGACATCCTTTAAAATTTTCAATATATGTCCATTCTTGAAGTAAAAAATTTAAGTGTTAAAATAGATGGTAAAGAAATTCTTAAAAATATAAATTTTACTTTAAATGAGGGGGAAATTCTTTTAGTAATTGGTCCAAATGGTGGTGGTAAAACAACTTTACTCAAAGCAATTTTAAAAATTATCCCTTATGAGGGAGAAGTTATCATTAAAAATAATTATAAGATAGGTTATTTACCACAGAACATAGATAATATCTCAAAAATTCCCATTGTTGTTCTTGAAATGTTTAAATTCTTTACAAGTGCTAAAAAGGAAGAGATTTATAAAGTTTTAGAGTTTTTTGATTTAGTTAAATATAAAAACGAACTATTTAGAAATCTATCTGGTGGATTAAAGCAAAGAGTTCTTATAGCAATAAGCATACTAACAAATAGTAAAATTTTACTTCTTGATGAACCTACAAATAACCTTGATTTAAATGCTCAAAATGAATTCTATAATTTAATAAAAAAACTCAAAGAAGAATATAAAACTTCAATGATTATTGTAAGTCATGATATTGGAATTGTTAATGCTATTGCCGATAATGTTCTCTGTTTAAATAGGATTATGTTTTACCATGGAAAACCAAATTTAACGGAAAAAGAACTTTGCGAATTATATGGTAGTGAAGTTAGACTGATTATTCATGCTCATTAGTGCAATTATTTTTAGTAGCATTATTTCAATTATTCTTGGACTATTATCATTCTTTGTTGTTTCAAGGAATTTAGAATTTGCTGGAACTGGTATTTCCCATGCAGTATTTGGAGGAATTGCTATTGGCATTGCTCTAAATATAAATCCATTAATTAGTGCTTTAATTTTTTCAATAATAATATCAATTTTAATAGTTCAGAGTTCTTATAAACAATCTGAAAATACTGCTATTGGAATAATATTTCCTCTATCCATAGCAATAGGAATCATTATCCTCGTGAAATTTTCAAGAAACTACCAAGACATTTGGTCATATTTATTCGGGAATATTTTTCTTATGAGATTTGAAGATTTTTTAATTTTTTTAATTTACTCAGCTATTATATTAATTTTTATATTTTTGACATTTAAAAAACTTATTTTTATATCATTTCACAAAGAATTAGCACAAGCAAATGGTATAAATGTTAAGTATTATGACTATTTATTTTTTATTATTCTTTCAATTGGCATTGTTTTATCATCAAAGCTGCTTGGAATTATTTTAGCTACCTCATTTTTAGTGATACCTTCTGCAATAAGTTTTAACCTGTTTAAGGGAGTGATTAAAAATATTATTTTTTCATCAATTTTTGCTTTGACTTTTACAATCTTGGGAATAATTATATCTTATATTTTTGATATACCTACGGGTTCAACAATTGTTTTAATTTCATCAATTTTTTATCTTTTAACAATTTTAAGAATAAAAAGATGAAGCTCTTGATTTTTTGCTCCAAGGCATAAGAATAGGGATTTATAATTAAGAACCTATCCCCCATAGGCAAAAGATGGGTTATTTTAAAGCTAAAAGCTTGATTTCAATGTAGGTGGGGAAAAATAAGGAATAATAATAATTTCAGAATTACTAGACACAGCAACCCACCACTGCTTTGTCTAGTAAATAGTGTTAAGTAATTGGTAGTCAATAACCTATTAAAATTTTAATAAATTATTTGATTTATCGGGGGTTTTAAAGGGGGGCAAAGCCCCCCGAAGCCGAAATATGGGTATTTTAAAGCCGAAGGCTTAAATATAGGGTGAGTGGGGAAAATATAGAAAAATAAATAATTTCAGAATTACTAGACACACCATATTTTTCCTATCCTTTAAAATTATAGTATTGCTTTATCTAATTGATGGATATAATTTATTGTACTCTTCATTTAGAGAATGGATTGAAA